>NZ_JANQDG010000012.1:0-37407 GCF_029891665.1 Anabaenopsis sp. FSS-46
GCAAAAATAAGGTGTAGATGTCTAGATTGCATTGTGCTGTCGAGGGTTTAGTAATTTCTCTCATTCTCCCATACCCATTACTAGACGACCCTTATTTATCAATGCACTATTTTGTTATTCTGTCAATGCGTAAGTCCTACAATGGATGACACGGGAAGAATTTTTGAGAAAACCTTACAGAAATATCGAAAATATCCAACGGTAACAATAGAATAAACTCAGATGCTTCCTTAATGTCTAATCGTCAAAACCTATATATCTCATGGATTTTTCTAATCTGACATCCCAGTTAAATGCTGGAACGATTTTGCCAGAGGGGATTGTAATTGTCACCCTCTTAGGGGTTTTGATTGTTGATTTGATTTTGGGACGTAGCTCCTCACGCTGGATTGGATATGTGGCGATCGCCGGTTTAGTGGCTGCGGTTGGCGCTCTCTATCTTCAATGGGATGCTACTAATCCCATTTCCTTTACCGGGAGCTTTATTGGTGATGACCTGAGTATTGTTTTTCGCGGTATTATTGCTTTGTCTGCTGCGGTAACTATATTGATGTCAATTCGCTACATTGAGCAAAGTGGTACTGCTTTAGCAGAATTCATCGCTATTTTGCTCACTGCTACCGTGGGAGGGATGTTTTTATCCGGTGCTAGTGAGTTGGTGATGATTTTCATCTCACTGGAAACCCTCAGTATTTCTTCATACTTACTCACAGGTTATACCAAGCGTGATCCCCGCTCTAACGAAGCTGCGCTGAAATACCTGTTGATTGGAGCCTCCAGTACGGCAATATTTTTATACGGTGTTTCCCTGCTGTATGGTCTATCAGGTGGACAAACAGAATTAGGGGCGATTTCTAGTGGTATTGCTGCTGCTAATGGTGGTCAGTCTTTAGGTTTGGTAATTGCCCTAATTTTCGTGATTGCCGGTATCGGCTTTAAAATCTCCGCCGCACCCTTTCACCAGTGGACCCCAGACGTTTACGAAGGCGCTCCCACCCCGGTGATTGCTTTTTTATCGGTGGGTTCCAAAGCCGCTGGGTTTGCCCTGGCCATTCGCTTGCTGACAACAGTCTTCCCCCTAGTTGCGGAGGAATGGAGATTTATTTTCACTGCCCTTGCAGTCCTAAGTATGGTATTGGGTAACATAGTCGCCCTGGCCCAAACTAGCATGAAGCGGATGTTAGCTTATTCATCCATTGCTCAAGCTGGATTTGTGATGATTGGCATGATTGCGGGAACTGAAGCCGGATACGCCAGCATGGTATTTTACCTCATGGTGTATTTGTTCATGAACCTGTGCGGTTTTACCTGCGTGATTCTCTTCTCCCTACGCACAGGAACAGACCAAATTGCCGAATACTCTGGATTGTATCAAAAAGACCCACTGCTTACACTCGGTTTGAGTATATCTCTACTTTCCTTGGGTGGTATTCCGCCATTAGCTGGGTTTTTTGGCAAGATTTACCTGTTCTGGGCTGGTTGGCAAGCTGGACTTTACTGGTTAGTTTTACTGGGCTTAGTTACTAGTGTTGTCTCCATCTATTACTACATTCGCGTGGTAAAAATGATGGTAGTCAAAGAACCCCAAGAAATGTCAGAGGTAGTCAAAAATTATCCAGCAGTACAGTGGAACTTGCCAGGGTTTAGACCTTTGCAAGTGGGACTAATAGTAACTTTAATTGCGACTTCCATCGCCGGTATTTTGTCCAATCCACTATTTACACTGGCTAACAATTCTATCTCTAATACTGCAATGCTACAAGCAACAGCGGTGGAGAAAAACCAGGTAAGTATAATCTCAACACCAGAACTAGAAGAGTTGTAGATTGGATGTTGCAACTTTAGGGGGTGCCAGAAACTTGCACCCCTGCTGAATTATGTTAAATTTGTGTCAAAGCCATCATTAGGGCCACAGTACTTTTGGATATTGCTTAAATGTCTATGACTACGCCACAACCAGCACCCCAACCCCTCCCCACCGGGAGCCTAACTATGCCTAGCTGGTTACGCCGCTCTATTGGCAGGGCTAGTGAGCTTTCTACTGTACAACGGATTATTAAGCAACGCCAAATTCATACAATTTGTGAAGAGGGACGATGCCCCAACCGAGGAGAATGCTATGGTCAAAAAACTGCCACTTTCTTACTATTAGGCCCAGTTTGTACACGCTCTTGTGCTTTTTGTCAAGTAGATAAGGGTCATGCCCCTATGCCTATTGACCTAGAGGAACCGCAAAAAGTAGCTGAAGCTGTGCAACTGTTGGGATTACGTTATGTGGTTCTGACTTCTGTAGCCCGTGATGATTTACCAGACCAGGGGGCGGGGCATTTTGTCAAGACAATAGATAATATTCGCCTGTTAAATCCAGAAACTCAAATCGAAGTGCTAACACCAGATTTTTGGGGCGGCGCTGGTGCGGGAGAATCAGGACAACGAGCAAGAATAGCCACAATTGTCACCGCTAAACCGGCTTGTTTTAATCACAATGTGGAGACGGTACGGCGGTTAACAGGTCCGGTGCGTCGGGGTGCTAAGTACGATCGCTCCCTGAATGTGTTGGCTATGGTGAAAGAAATTGATCCTACTATCCCCACTAAGTCCGGTTTAATGGTGGGACACGGTGAAACCAGGGAAGAAGTTATAGAAACTATGGCGGATTTAAGGGCGGTGGGATGCGATCGCCTCACCATCGGCCAATATATGCGTCCCTCCTTAGAACATTTGCCAGTGCAAAAATACTGGACACCAGAAGAATTTGATACACTATCAGGGGTAGCACGGCAAATGGGATTTAACCACGTCCGTTGTGGTCCTTTGGTGCGTAGCTCCTACCATGCTGGTGAGGAAGGTTGACAAATATTTTTAAAGGATTTTGGTTTTTTGGTACGACTGTTTGGTATTTCTGAATAAAGTCAAAAAAGAAGGAGAACGACTGATGGCTAAAGTTCAAAATTCCCCCGTTCCAGCAACGGGCGCTAAACCCCCCTACACCTTCCGTGCGGCCTGGGCATTGCTGTTATTAGCTGTTAACTTCTTAGTTGCAGCTTATTATTTCCACATCATTGAATAATTAGAAGTGGACGGTGCTGCTTAAATCGTACCTTTAAATAAACCTTTGGGGCGAATGAGCAGCACCAAAATCATCATTAACAGTGCTATACCTTGTTTATACTGTGAACCGATCCACAAGCTACTCACTTCTTGAGCGATACCAATAATAAACGCGGCGGCGATCGCACCGTAGGGGTTACCAATACCGCCTAAAATTACGGAAGCGAATAAGGGCAAAATCAAAAACCAGCCCATATTGGGACGTACTGCTGTAATCAATCCGTACATACTGCCACCCAAAGAGGTGAATATCCCCGCAATAATCCAAGTCCACAGGATGACCTGCTCGACATTAATCCCAGAAACCCTAGCTAAGTCTAAATCATCAGCAACTGCACGCATGGCTTTACCAATTTTGGTATTTTGCAGCAGGTAGTGCAAGGCCAAAATTGCCACCACTGCTAACCCCAATACCAGCAATTGATTTTGGGGTATCCTGATGCCAAAAACATTCAAAGCAGTGGTAACGGGTAAATTGTAATTTTGGTTTTGACCGCCCCAGAAAAAGATAATACCATTACGTAGGAATAAAGCCAGCCCAATGGAAATAATAATTAAGGTTGTGGAGGTAGCACGAATAGAGCGCATTCTTGCCCATAACAACTTTTCAGACAGTAGCATTGCTGCTACTGTTCCCGCGCTCGCCAGAATCATGGATAGCCAAATATTGATACCACTGGTATTGAGTAACAGGGTCAAATAGGCAGAGAGAGTGAGAAAATCACCGTGAGCAAAATTAGATAACCGTAAAATACCGTAGGTCAGGGTCAATCCCACTGCGGCCAGGGCGATAATGCTACCTACAGCTATACCATTAACAATTAGTTGAGCAATTTGTATATCCATAAGTTTGATGTTTTCGGTGGGTGTTCAACCCATATACACATCCCCTAGAATAGAATTAATTGGGTGCTATAGGGTTGAGAGTAGATTTCAAAATCATGTTGACAGAAAAATTTGACCAGTTAAAAGTTTTATTTGGCGAAATGCAACAGGCTTTGATTGCCTACTCCGGAGGAATTGATAGCACTTTGGTGGCCAAGATTGCTTATGATGTATTGGGCGATCGCGCTTTGGCTGTCACAGCTGTTTCTCCTTCCCTGTTACCAGAAGAACTAGAAGATGCGAAAATTCAAGCCGCAACTATAGGGATTCCCCATAGAATAGTCCAAACTCATGAAATGGACAATCCCAATTACACTTCTAACCCTGTCAACCGTTGTTATTTTTGCAAAAGTGAATTGCATGATACCCTCAAACCCTTAGCTATGCAGTTAGGTTATCCCTATGTAGTAGATGGGGTGAATGCTGATGACTTACAGGACTATCGCCCAGGAATTCAAGCAGCAAAAGAAAGAGGTGCGCGATCGCCTTTAGCAGAGGTCGGTGTCAGCAAAGCCGAAGTCCGTCAACTTTCACAACAACTCGGTTTACCCTGGTGGGATAAACCCGCTCAACCTTGTCTAAGTTCTCGCTTTCCCTACGGTGAAGAGATTACCATAGCCAAGTTACAAAGAGTAGGTAGAGCAGAAATTTATCTGCGAAAACTGGGTTGGGAGAATTTGCGCGTGCGTTCTGAAGGTGATACCGCCAGAATTGAATTATTACCAGCAAATATCAAAGATTTTATCTTGACTACCAATTTACAGTCCCTAGTTACTGCATTTCAGGAGTTGGGATTTATCTATGTCACTCTAGATTTAGAAGGTTATCGCAGTGGTAAGTTAAATCAAGGTCTCGCTCTTCAATCACTAAACCGATAACGACTCCCCATCACATAATCCTGATTAATTTCACAAGAAATCCATCGGCGTTCCCAACTTTCAGCCACAAACCCAGTGGTATTGGAACCTGCAAAGGGGTCTAACACCATATCACCCTCATCAGTTAAAAACTTGATGAAAAATTCAGCGAACTTGACAGGAAACCGCGCGGGGTGGGGTTTAATCCCTTCTGCTTTACAACGCCGTAAATAAGCGCTATTGGATTCAGTATTGGCAATTTCTAGCAAATTTGGCGGAATTGCGCCCTGATTATCCTTCTGAAACTGATCAGAAATATCATGACCACTGGGGCGCATTTTAGCTTTATAGCCATTTTTCAGTAGTTGTTTCATACTCTGACTATATGGCTTTAAAACTTTTCTGTTATCAGCCTTAGGATTTGGTGTTTTTGACAACCACCAAACTACATTTACCGAATCTTTCACACGAACTCGCCTGATTGTCACCCACTCCGCAGGGGTAGGTAATCGTGCAGGATTATAGTGATAGAATTCTTGGGCTAAAAAAAAGCCAACCTCTTTACACAGTCTCACCAGAAGTTCATATTGGTAGATACTGCGCACCGGATGACCACGCAGGTAAGCGCCCCCCAAATCTAAAATCAATGAGCCATCATTAGTTAGAACCCTTTTAAACTCCTGAGCGAAAGGTAAAAACCATTCAATATATTTTTCTGGGCTTTCGTTACCATATGCTTTTTGACGTGCGAGAGCAAATGGTGGTGAAGTGAGGATCAGATTAATAGTATTCGGCTCCATGGATTTTACCAGATGGAGACTATCACCCAAATATGCTTTTCCCAACCTTTGGGAGTAATAAGGACTTAAACATATATCTTGTGGTGATTTGATTATTTCTTCTGACAAGAGCTTTCACAAGTTAAAAATTTATTTATATAGGTATTTTACTTGGTATCTACCATAAAGTTATCTGTACACCGCTAAGACCTCTAGATTTGTGTTCATCTGTGGACAAATTTTCTCAAGAACTAAAACATCCTCACCAAAATGCGTAGTGTTATAGAAGCGGTGGAAGATTGTCGGCATTTATTTATATTGTTCTAAATTATACATTAATTAAACTAAAGATTATTTGCCAAAATGCCTGAATTTAATTAATTTTCGAGATTATCCTGTTATATATTCCTAGAACCAGAAGTTAGATTATAGGTCTAGCAATTACACATATCAAGCAACTGTCCATGTTTAGACAACCTGCTTTTGGTATCGCTTTAAGTACGCTTGTCCTTGCGAGTGGATTAATGAATACCTCCATAACGTCTCACAGGTCTACAGAGTCAACTAATCGTAGTCAACCTTTGTTAATTCCTCCAAGTCAGGCTGCAATGTTAACTACTACTACTACTATTAAAACCAATGCACTAGAGAAATCAGTTTTTGACAAAATTAACCAATATCGAGTCTCTCAGAATCTGCCAAAGTTGAGACTAAATACAGATATTAGCCAACAGGCGAGGATTCATAGCCAAAACATGGCTAATGGTAAAGTCCCGTTTAGCCATGAGGGATTTGAACAGCGTGTCACTGCCATTCCCCTACAGTATAATAACGCCTCAGAGAATCTAGCCTTAAATAAAGGATATAGTAATCCAGTCGGCGAAGCCATTACCGGGTGGTTGAAAAGTCCGCGACACTTGCAGAATATTCATGGCGACTACGACCTCACGGGGATTGGTGTTGCTACCAACAAGGAAGGAGAAGTTTACCTAACTCAAATTTTTATTCGCAGTAGATAGATTGATTTACACCGATTTTGGCATCATAATTAATGTAGTGTCTGATAGTTTTTTTCTCAAAGACACTACATTTATATTTAGGTAGTTCATGACATTACAAGATTTTCAAATCAGTGATAGCCTACGTGGCGCGGCCATAGGTGACTTGACTGAGGCTGCTTTGGCTGAGTATTTAAAATCAGAGGCGATCGCTGTGGATACTGAAACCATGGGACTATTACCACAGCGCGATCGCCTCTGTCTAGTTCAGCTATGTAATCTTCAGGGACAAGTCACCGTAATTGGGATCACCAAAGGCCAAACCGAAGCCCCAAATTTAAAGATACTTTTGGAAGCGGTCAACGTGGTGAAAGTTTTCCACTTCGCCCGCTTTGATATTGCGGCTTTGCGTTATCATCTGGGGATTCGAGTTCAACCTGTGTTTTGTACCAAAATTGCCAGTAAGCTAGCTCGTACCTACACCAATCGTCATGGACTCAAAGATGTAGTTCAGGAATTAGAACAAATAGAATTAGATAAAAGCTCTCAGAGTTCCGATTGGGGTAACGCTGCCAATTTATCAGAGGCTCAACTCAACTATGCTGCTAATGATGTCCGCTACCTATTGAGTGTACAGCAAAAACTTACAGCGATGCTCAAACGGGAAGAACGTTGGGAAATTGCTCAAGAATGCTTTCAAGTTTTACCGACCCTTGTCACCTTAGATTTATTGCAATTTAAAGATTTATTTGAACATTGAGTTATTTATCTGTGGAAATAATATGTAAATCTATATTTCTATTTCTAGTTAAATCTATCATTTGTTGAGTAAAAGACTTTTGAAACCATCTTTGCCAACGCGGCTGTTTAGTTTCACCAATAATAATTTGTGTAATATGATAATTTGTTGCTAGTTGAGAAATTTCTTGAGCAACATTTTGGCTTTTAATATGTAGAAACTCTCCGCCGAAATCCCGGCATAAATGCTCACAGGTATCTATGTGTAAACTTTCTTCTTTAGTCAAGAATTGTTCAGGATTGGCCACAAACACAGCATACAGTCGAGCATTCATATAGTGGGCAATACGTGCGCCTCGGCGTAATAATTGCACAGAACCAGGATAAGTAGATACACATACTAACACCCGTTCTTGAATGTTGTAATTAGGCTGTAAAAAGTTGGCAGTATTTGCTTCTTCTTCCACGGTATCTGCTACTTCTCTTAATGCTAGTTCCCTTAAAGCAATCAGATTACGACGGCGAAAAAAGTTTTTCAAAGATGGCTCAATTTTTTCAGCAGCGTAAATTTTACCTTCTTGTAAGCGCTCTTCTAAAGTTTGTGGTGTCACATCAATCACCACAACAGCATCAGCTTCATCTAACACATAATCAGGAATGCGCTCTCGCACCACAACACCTGTAATTCTCGCGACTAAATCATTCAAACTTTCCAAATGTTGAATATTAACAGTAGAATAAACATCAATTCCCGCTGCTAAAATGACTTCTACATCCTGATAGCGTTTTTTCCTTGGGGAACCAGGAGCGTTAGTATGAGCGAGTTCATCCACTAAAACGAGTTGAGGGGAACGTTGCACAATTGCATCTGTATCTAATTCCTGTAGAGTAACGTTCTGGTGGATAAAAGCTTTTTGGGGAATTACCTCTATTCCCGCGGCTTTCATGGCGGTTTCCTTGCGTCCATGAGTTTCTAAGATTCCGATCACTACATCAATTCCATCTTGTTTGAGTTGATGTGCTTCCTCAAGCATTTTGTAAGTTTTGCCGACACCGGGAGCCATACCAATAAAAATTTTATGTTTCCCACGTCGGAGGGGGAGAAGATGAATATGATCAGAGGAATCAAACATAAGTAAAATAGTTAAAACTTCTCTGGTTGAAAAATGACGACAAACAAATACATACTGACGGCAAAAGTTGCAAGTCCTAAAAGGGTAATGGCGTAGGATGCAGAGCGTGATATTGCTTCAGGGGTGGCAGCGTAAAGGATTTGTGCTAGGAATAAATTCAGAATGAGTGTGAGGAAGAGGGTAAAAGATAGTTTTTTCATAATTAAAACCCAAAAGCTGTGGGATTATGCCAGTCCTATGGTTGTGATCAAAAGGTCTATGATTTTGATGGCAATGAAGGGTGTGATCACGCCGCCCAGTCCGTAGATGAATATGTTCCGTTGTAGAAGTTGGTCGGCGGTGAGTGGTCGGAATTTAACGCCAGTTAGTGCTAGGGGGATGAGGGCGGGAATGATTAAGGCATTGTAAATTAAGGCCGAGAGAATGGCAGATTGGGTACTGGTTAAAGCCATAATATTGAGAGGGCCAACACCAATACCAGCGAAGATAGCCGGGAGGATGGCGAAGTATTTGGCGATATCGTTGGCAATGGAAAAGGTGGTGAGTGCACCACGGGTAATCAGCAATTGTTTACCAATAGTGACAATATCAATTAACTTGGTGGGGTCAGAATCTAGGTCTACCATGTTAGCGGCTTCTTTGGCTGCTTGAGTACCCGTATTCATTGCTACACCTACATTGGCTTGAGCTAAGGCAGGGGCATCGTTGGTGCCATCTCCGGTCATGGCTACCAGTTTTCCTTGGGCTTGTTCACTCTGAATGACTGTAATTTTGTCTTCCGGGGTGGCTTCGGCGATGAAGTCATCAACTCCGGCTTCTTGGGCAATTACAGATGCGGTCATGTGGTTATCACCTGTGAGCATGATGGTTTTAATGCCCATGCGTCGCATCTGGTCAAATCGTTCCCGAATCCCCGGCTTGATTATATCCTTGAGATAAATTACACCATATATCTCATTGTTTTTACATAGAGCTAGGGGAGTGCCACCTAGTTGGGAGACTCTTTCAAAGGCGGTGTCAAGCTCAGATGTTAAATCTCCATTGCGAGACCTGACAAATCCTTTAATAGCATTGACTGCGCCTTTGCGAATTTCTACGCCGTTAGATAAGTTAGTGCCACTCATGCGAGTTCTGGCGGAAAATTCCATACTTTCGGCTTGTTGGGGGTCAAAATCTAATTTTGCGCCTAATTTCTCTGCCAGTGTGACAATTGACTTACCTTCTGGTGTTTGATCAAAGATACTGGATGCTAGGGCAACTTGGGCTACCTCTACCATAGAATGACCGTTGACGGGAATAAATTCTTCTGCTAGGCGGTTTCCCAAAGTAATCGTACCGGTTTTGTCTAAGATCAGGGTGTTAATATCCCCGCAAGCTTCAACTGCACGCCCGGAAGTGGCAATCACATTAAATTGAGCTACTCTATCCATTCCCGCAATGCCGATCGCACTTAATAAGCCGCCGATGGTAGTAGGAATTAGGGCTACTAATAAGGCTATGAGTACGGCAATACTCAGGGGTGAGTTGAGGTAAAATGACACCGTAGGTAATGTGGCAATTACCACTAAAAATACTTGGGTGAGCACTGCCAGCAAAACTGTCAAAGCAATTTCGTTAGGTGTTTTGCTGCGGGAAGCGCCTTCTACTAAACTAATCATGCGGTCAATAAAACCTTGTCCGGGGTCGGTGGTGACTCGAATGATCAGCTCGTCGGAGACTATACGGGTTCCTCCGGTTACAGAACTGGCAATGTCTGAACCCGGTTCTTTTAATACCGGTGCTGATTCTCCTGTAATAGCTGATTCATCAACGGAGGCTACACCGCTAATTACTTCACCATCGGCGGGTATGACATCACCAGCGGTAACTTTGATTGTATCCCCTCGCCGTAAGGCTGTAGAATTTACCTCTTGAATGGAACCATCGGGGAGAATTTTTTGGGCTTTGGCTTCCGATTTTGCAGAGCGCAAAGCATCCGCCTGAGCTTTACCTCGTCCTTCGGCTACGGCTTCGGCAAAGTTAGCAAAGACAACGGTAGAGAATAAAATTAAGGTGATTAGTCCGTTGAATAGTCGGGGATTTTCCCCTGTAGTTGGGCCAAATATGTTTGGTGCAATTGTCATCAGTGCAGTAATGAGAGTACCTAACCAAACTAGGAACATGACTGGATTTTTGATCATGTTACGTGGGTAGAGTTTGACAAATGCTTGCCGGAATGCTTGGGGGTATAGTTGAGAGGGTGGGACTTGGGGTTTATGTCTGCGTTTTTTTCGCCGTCTTGTAGTTGTTGCCATTTTTAGGTGAATGGGTGGAATTTTTGCTTAGTTTCCTGCTACTAGTTGAAATGCTTCTGCTACCGGACCTAGGACTAGGGCGGGAAGGAAGGTGAGAGCGCCCAGGATTAAAATTACCCCCGCTGTAACTGCTGTGAATAGTTTGGTGTCGGTTCTCAGGGTTCCGGTGGTGGTAGGTACTGGTTTTTTACCAGACATACTATCTGCTAAAAGTAACAGTGCCATGATAGGGATATAACGCCCAGCTAAGATACTGATACTTGTACTCAGGTTCCACCATAGGGTATGATCATTTAATCCTTCTAAACCAGAACCGTTGTTAGCTGCCGCAGAAGCATATTCGTAAATTACCTGGGAAACTCCATGAAATCCAGGGTTACTAATACCAGAGAGGCTATTAGGAAAGGCAAAGACAATCGCCCAAGGAATCAGAATGGCGAAGGGGTGAACTAATAAGATGATGCTGGCTAAAACAATTTCTTTTTTTTCAATTTTTCTGCCTAAAAATTCTGGTGTTCTCCCTACCATTAAGCCTGTGAGAAATACTGTTAAAATTAAGTAGATGAATAGGTACGCTGTACCGGTTCCCTGTCCTCCCCAAATTATTTGTAAGAACATATTAAAGAGGGTGACAAAACCCCCAGGAGGCATTAAGGAATCGTGCATTCCGTTGACAGCACCGCACATTGTGGCTGTGGTCATGACCGCCCAGAGTGCGGTTTGCGCCCAACCAAATCTTACTTCTTTTCCTTCTAAGTTGGGTTGCTCTGCTCCTAAGAGGGAATTAACTAAGGGATTTCCTTCAAATTCGCCTACTGCTGTGATTCCTACTAAGAAGAGGAAAATTATCAATACCATCCAAAATACTAACCATGCTTGCTTACGGTTATTCATAAATATACCGTAGGTGTAAATTAGTGATGTGGGTATGGCCATCATCGCCCACTGTTCTAATAAGTTAGAGAAGCCATTAGGATTTTCAAAGGGATGTGCTGAGTTGACACCAAAGAAGCCACCACCGTTTTCTCCGAGTTCTTTAATAATTTCGTAGTGGGCCACTGGACCACGGGCTATTACTTGGGTGGCACCTTCTAAGGTGGTGACTGTTGCTGGTCCTGCTAAGGTTTCTGGTACACCAGCCAATAGCAATAATAAGCCGCCAACTATTGATATGGGCAATAATATCTGGGTAATTGACCTGATGAGGTCACTGTAAAAGTTGCCTAACTGTCTGCCAGTTAAACCACGAATAAAGGCTATACTAACTGTTATACCGGTACCGGCTGAGGTAAACATTAAAAAACCTAAAGCGAAGGTTTGACTGGCATAGCTCCAGGTGGTTTCACCAGTATAATGCTGTTGGTTGGTGTTGGTAACAAAGGAAATGGTAGTATGTAATGCTAAATCCCAATTAGGCGCGCTTAATCCTGTGGGATTTAGGGGTAACCATTCTTGGAACATGAGGATTAAATAAACTAAAATCCCCATGACTAAATTGCTATAGAGCAAGGCTTGGGTATATTGCCATCCTGTCATATTTTCCTGGTGACGCACCCCACTTAAGGCATAAATTATTCTTTCTAAGGGATTAATTATGGGTTCGAGTAGTGTTTGTTCTCCCATGAAAACTTGTGCTATATACCTTCCTAATAATGGAGTTGTGCCGATGACTATGACTAGGGTAAAGGCGATTTGTATCCATCCTTGTAACATGATTAAATAGGCTCCCAGTACATAATTTTCCTATAAATGTTGAAGTTGTCAGAAAAATTTACATATCTAGATCCAATTATTCTGTCAAGTGGTTAGATGTCAACATAACATAATATCTTCCATCCGTTGAACATGACTGATTTCCCCAAAGAAGCAGAAAAAATAATTAATAACAAACTCTAATGACCATGAACGAAATTATAGCTAACTATGATGAAACATGGAAAGAAGTAATAGGAGATTATTTTGATTCCTTTCTCGCCTTCTTTTACCCAGAAATAAATCAAGAAATAGATTGGACTAAAACCCCCGTTTCCCTTGATAAAGAATTAGAGCAGATTACCGCAACTGCGGAGAGTAAAACCCGCCATACTGATAAATTATTTCAGGTGTGGTTGTTAGATAATCAAGAAGTTTGGGTATTAATTCATGTAGAAGTACAAAGTCAATATGATAAAGAATTTTCCCAACGAATGTTTATCTATAACTATCGGGCTTTTGATTTATATCAAAAACCGGTGATTAGTTTAGCTATACTAGGGGATGAAACGAAAAATTGGCAACCTAATTCTTACCGATATGGTTTAGGGAGTAGTCAACTAATCTTTAATTTTTCTAGTGTTAAGCTGCTCAATTTATCAGGAGAAACTAAAAATGCCATTGTTAACGAACATTGAAAAACGGACTATAGAAAAAACCACCAAGCAAACTCTGAAACAAAATATTATCAAACTGCTACAAGTGCGGTTTGGTGACATTCCAGAAAATCTGGTTGCGAGCATTAATAAAATTGATGATACATCTTTTTTAGAACAAATATTTGTATCAGCAATTAATGTTAGTTCTTTAGAAGAATTTGCACAGCTGGTTAACTCTCATTTACCAGCAGTAGATTAATATAGGACTTACGCAACTGGTACAGGCGATCTGCTTTTTGCAGCGCTTCGCGATCGCATCCCCTGAAGATAATTAAATACATGAGCTTCGAGTCACACAGATCCCCGACTTCTACACAAGTTATTTTAGATTCTCCCAATTATGTAAGAAGTCGGGGATCTTACTCACCCAAGGGAACACTTCAGCGATAATCTTGGCGTTGAACGTCACCCAAACGGGCCGCATCACGAATACCGTAGTCAGGACGGGTAAAGCGGTTTAACTGCGCCTCGAAAAAGTCTCGATTAGCTTGTAAATGCTCAGGTTCAGGGTCATCTAAAGGATAATGAAGGGCCGTGCGTAAGGCTTGAATCACCGCAGAGGTAACATTGTACATTGAACGTTGAAAACTAACTCCCAACTGAATCAACATATCATCCTCACCCCGACAATATTGTTTATATTCTTCCACTAAATATGGTGGTAAGAAGTGCAACATATCTTGCATTAACAGTGTTGGGGGAATACCTGCTGTACCGACGGGGAACACATCAGCATAAAGAATACCATAGTGAAAATCTGCTTGGTTATCTGGTATTTGGCGCGCTTGAGCATTATAAGATTTTGTCCCTCTAAAAGGTGCAGTACGATAAAAAACAGCTTCTACATAAGGTAAGGCTGCTTCATAAAGCCAGACAAAGCCTTGAGATTTGGGGATAATTTCGTAGCATTCACCACGGATATAAACATGATGGTAAATGGGACGATTGGCCACTGCAAAAATGCCATTGACCAGAAAATTCATAGCCTCCGGGACTGTGGTAATTTTCCCCTCGTCATATAAATCTGACATTTCAAAAAACACAGGGGCCATGACTTCCCAGAATAGCCCCAAATTCGCATAGTAAGACATTTGGCGACATTGTTCTATAAACATATCTGGGAAGAGTTTATAAAGCCCTAACATCAATGGGTTACCTTGAAAATAGGCTCTGATGGCTCTATCGGCGTTGGCTTTATATTCTGGGGTGTCTAAGTAAGGGTCAAATTTACCACCCATTCCTCTATGCCAAAACATAGCCCGCATACAGGCTTCGGCAAACTCCATATTAATGCGGTCATGGAATAGGTGATGTAATAATTTGGGCATTTTTATAGTTTCACCCTTCTCGATAAATGCCAAAAGTTCAGGGTGTGCGGTGGCCCGACCGCGCCAGACTCTCAATTCTGCATCGTCACCGGCATAATGATTATGGAGTTCTAAGTATTCTTGAGGTAAGAAGTATTTAAAAAAGGGTAGGGGATTTAAAAATACTCGTTCGGCAATATACAGCAAGTTACGCCAGTAAAAATCCATCGGTACTGCATAGGCTTTATAAATGCCGATGATTTGTTTTAAATTTTCTGGTGTATCGGGTAACATAGAACCACCAGCTTCAAGGCGATGAATCACATCAGCAAATTCATGTCGGGAAGGAGGTAGTTTATTTGTGGGTTTCTCTGGAGTTTGTACCATGATTATGGCCTCGCAATGATGATGGTCAAGGGTTGGTCAAAGATCAGAAGTGCTAATTGTGGGGAATTTGAGCAACTATGGTTTTTTCTATGGGGGTAATTGCGGCTACCATGGCTGTAGTTGTAGTTTCGCTCCAACGGACTAACCAGGTGGGTTGTACACCCAAGAAGATAATGAGAGCTGCTAATACTAAAGCGGGAACTTTTTCTGACCACAAAACTTTGGGATAGTAAGCCAAATTATTATCCAGCTTGCCAAAACAGGTACGGTTGAGGAGTATGACGAAATACACCGCTGTTAAACCGCTAGATACTATACATAGTAGTGTGGGTATGGGAAAGACCGAGAAACTACCTTGAAATACAATAAATTCGGCTATAAATCCTGTTAAACCGGGAATACCCGCGCTGGCCATACCACTGAGAACTAGTAGGGCGCTAATAAAGGGTAAACCGCGGATAGGACTCATTAAACCGTTGAGTTTTTCTAATTCCCTTGTACCAACTTTGACTTCTACTACCCCGACTAGGTGAAACAGAATTGCCAAAATTAAACCATGGCTGAACATTTGAGCCACTGCACCCACTAGGGCTAAGGCTGTGCTAGAGGCGCTAGCTAGTAAGATATAACCCATGTGACCGATGGAGCTATACGCTACCATGCGCTTGATATCTTTTTGGGCGATCGCAATTACAGCAGCATAAATTGCACTAATAGCTCCCCAAAAAGCCAAGGTTGGTGCTACCACATTCCAAGCTTGGGGAAACATTCCCATCCCAAAGCGTAACAGTCCATAGGTTCCCAGCTTAGCTAAAACGCCGCCTAATAAAATAGCAATGGGTGCGGAAGCTTCTACATAAGCATCAGGTAACCAAGTATGGAAGGGAACTAAAGGAATTTTAATTCCGAAGCCTAAGATAATTCCTCCTAGGAGGAGAAGTTGCGCAGCTGGGGCGATATTTTGAATAGATAAACTATCCCAAGCAAAGCTAGTACCTCCACTGAGGAATACCATTCCTAGGAAGCTGGCTAAAATCAAAGCACCGGAAACAGCAGTGTAAATTAAGAATTTGATACCAGCATAAGTGCGTTTTTCCCCTCCCCAAATGGAAATTAAGAGGTAAAAGGGGATTAATTCTAGTTCGTAGAATAGGAAGAATAACAGCAGGTTTTCTGCTAAGAATGCACCAGCCACACCCCCACTCACGAATAAAATCAGGGGGTAAAATAGTCGGGGGCGTTGAGTTTCTTTGTTACTGCTGTAAATGGCTATCCAGGTAAGTAAACTATTGAGTACCAACATTAAAATTGATAAGCCATCAACTCCCAGTTGATAACTCAAACCCAAGGTTTCATTCCAGGGGAGATATTCTTGAAATTGCATTCCAGAGTTGCTGGGGTCGAATTTCACTAAAATCAACAAGTTCCAGCCTAAGACTATGGCGGCTATGGTTAAAGATACTAGGCGAATGCGACTAGGGGATAGGAGTTTATGAGGTAAAAAACCAATAATTACGGCGCTGATAATTGGTATCCAAATCAGAAAACTCAACATATGATATAGTCCCGATGTTTTCCTTGGTGTTGATTTACGGTTGAAGCGTTAAAACATCAAACTTAAAAACTGTACTTTCCAGAAAGGCCAGGTTATCCATACACAGAAAATGCTGACTCCTAACAGTACAGTGAAGTTATAAAACTGCGTCTGTCCAGTGGTGCTGTATTTCAATCCTTCGCCGCCTAACAGGGAAAATAAACCGACGAAATTGACGATACCATCAACTATGAAGCGGTCAATCATATCAGCGAATTTAGAAAGTTGGTCAACGCTGAAAATGATGGTCATCCGATAGATTTTGGGTGTGTAAAAGTCGTATGCTAATAAGTCTTGTAAAGGTTGCCAAGGTAGGCGAATTGGTTTTGGAATGTTACCTAAATAAATGACGGCGCTAATGCTACAACCAAAAATACTTGACCAAATCAGTAATAGTACTAAATCTTTATTCAGGGTTGCCCAACTAGGTAATATTGATAAGCTTTGTAAAACTAAAGGCAAATGCAGGACTACGCCAAATAAGATCACCATGGGCATGATCATCGGCCAATGAACTTCGGGCGATCGCTCACTCATTGGTTTAGCTTGACCACCAAAAATTAAGCCAAATTCTCTCGTTAAACTGATGGCTGTTAAGGTGTTGACTATCAGAATAATTCCCACTAACCAGGGGTAATTTTCCCACAGTCCATCAGCTAATTTCACTAACGCCCAAAAGCCACCCAAGGGGGGAAAAGCAATTAATCCCAAAGTACCGACGATAAAAGCTAACCCGGAAATAGGGCGACGTGTCCACAGCCCACCTAGTTGAGTAACATCTTGGGTGATACTATTCCAGATAATACCCCCGGTGCTCATGACTAATAATGCAGATGCTAAAGCATGGGCAAGTACCAGTAATAATGCTGTCTCATCTTGTTGCATCCCTACAGCAATAAACACCAAGCCCATGTAAGCACTCACAGAATAAGATAAGCAGCGTTTAACGTCAACTTGAGCGATCGCAATTAAGGATGCACCTACAGCAGTAACTACACCGATGGCGACAATAAACCATGAAACCACAGGGGATAAACTTAATACAGGTTGGAGTTTAATTAATACCCAGGCACCGCTAGCAACCACTACGGAGTTACGTAAAATTGTACTGGGAACAGGTCCTTCCATGGCTTCATCTAACCATAAATGCAGGGGAAATTGAGCGCATTTACCCATTGGTCCAGCAACTAATGCTAAACCTACTAATGTGATGACCGTGGGATTAACTTCAGCATTACTCGCCCATGCTGCTAACTCTGTATAGTCCCATGTCCCTGATAAAGTCCATAAACCCAAGACTCCCATGAGTAAGAATAAGTCTCCTACCCGCTTGGTGAGGAAAGCATCTCTAGCACCGGTGACTACCAAGGGTTGACTAAACCATAACCCTACTAACAGATAGGTTCCTAGTGTGAGAATTTCCAAAATTACATAGCTGAAAAACAGATCATTGCACAAAGTTAGGGCAGATAATCCCGCTTCAAACAATCCCAATAAAGAATAGAAGCGCCCCCAACCCCAATCCATTTCCATGTAACCAACTGCAAAAATTTGTGCTAAGAAATTTAATCCAGTGATTACCACCATTGCACCTACACTAACTGCAGAAATTTCTAAGGTAATGGTGAGGTTTAAACCCGCGGTGGATAGCCAAGGAATAAATATTTCTTGGGGGGGTTGATTCCAGATGAATATAAAAGCAAAGACACTATGAAGTAATGACAAAAATGTCATGAATAAATTGACATAACCTGCTGGTCTTGAGCCGGTTTTCTTAATGACTCCCGGTGACCAAGGGATGGCTAAAAGTCCACCGATAAAGGCATAACAAGGGACTAGCCAAACAGTCCCTATGAGAAACTGAATCATGAAATTCACCTCTTTATTGATGGTATAAATTAGCTAGGCACTAGAGATAATTTCCTCTGGCTTCCAGTTAGCTACTTATTTGGCGAATGATAAATTTATTTTTCTTTAATTTTTCTAGCTTACCTTTTTTCTGGCCAAAAAGGAATTACATAATTAGACTAATCTATAATCTTTACTCTAATTAATTCTTAGACAATCAATTGTTTATGACTAAACCATAGAGTATAATCTATGGTTTACGGTTGATAACTAATTCCGCCGCTAACTCTATAGCTGCTTTCATACTGGTAGCATCAGTAATTCCCCGTCCTGCAATGTCAAATGCTGTACCATGATCTGGAGAAGTGCGGACAAAAGGTAACCCAATGGAAGTGTTAACGGCGCGGTCAAAAGCCATCAACTTAACGGGAATTAAGCCCTGGTCGTGGTAAAGCGCCAAATAAGCATCGGCGGGATTATGCACCGAAGTATGACCATACCAAGCAAGACCCGGCTTAACCCACATGGTATCAGGTGGTATGGGCCCTTCTAACTGCCAATGGGGGCGATTTTGTCGTTCTTGTTCTAACCAGGGAATTAACCAGTCTTGTTCTTCGGTTCCTAGTTGTCCTTCTTCCCCACTGTGGGGGTTTAAACCGGCGATCGCTATTCTGCCAGTTTTTAAGCCAAAATCCTGTTCTAAACACTTCACTAGTAAATCTAATTTTTCTGTCAATAATTTTGGTGTGAGTGTATGGGCTACTTGACTTAAGGGAATGTGTGTGGTAGCTAGTAAAGTGCGGAGTGTCCAAGCAGTGTGAGGAGAGCGGGCGACAAATAACATCCCGAAGCGGTCAACCCCAGCTTTTGCGGCTAGAAGTTCGGTTTGTCCGGGATAATTGTAACCTGCCAACTTCCAAGCAGATTTAGCAATCGGTCCGGTGACAATAGCATCAAAATTACCCGACAATGTGCTGGCGATCGCATCTTCCATATAGGCAAAACTAGCCGCACCACTAGCAGCATTACCCTGACCCACAATAATATTGTCTGTAATTTCCCTATCTAATGGCACATCCAGCACTTGTAACTGGTCTGGATGAGCTAAATCAATTGTATTGAGTCGTTCATAGACCCCTAACAATAAATCTCTATTACCCACAACTGTCAGGTCATATTTTTGACGAATATATCTATCAGCCAAAGCCTTTAAAATTACCTCCGGTCCGATTCCAGCCGGGTCTCCCAGTGTTAACGCCAAACGCGGGGGATTTATATTTGAGAATTTCACTGTTTTAATTTGATTCATTTAATACAAACATATATTGAATAAAACTGCCATCTAGGAACTTGTCAAAGGGAAAATTAGGGATTGAGCATCAAACTGGTTTAGAATTATTTACACAGGTCTCATGAAAAAGAAGCCTTGATAGCGCTTCTAGTAGAGCTAGTTTAACCGAATATGCCTCAAGGCTATGCCTTGGTGGTGTCAACTGGTGGACTAGCATAGTGGCGATACTTCTGAGTAAAAGCCAAAAAAATGTGAACAATTGTGAGCATTTTGTCATGGAACTGGTGAAAATTAGATTAGAGTCATGACTCAATCTAGTGAAAGCAGCCCAGTTAAGAGGAAATCTCAAGGTTTTCCTTTAGCAAAACTGAACATCAACCATTCGTAAAGGAGAATCACACTCATGAGCGGCGAACTTCTGAATGCAGCGCTGTTGTCTTTCGGTTTAATCTTCGTGGGTTGGGCCTTAGGTGCTTTATTACTGAAAATTCAGGGCGCAGAGGAATAATCCTCCCAGGGTGGGGGCTGGGAACCGAGACCGAGACATAGAATTAACTTCTCTTGCTTCCCGCTTCCCAGACCTGCCAAGATTCAAAAGATTAATGAAAATAATGTAAACTTTTGTTTAGACAGCTAATTCTGTTAAGATTCATTTCATAAAAGTTAAAAATTTATTACTAACCTCATGACTTTATTAATTGTCGGTGCCACTGGCACATTAGGAAGACAAGTGGCTCGTCGTGCGATCGATGAGGGGCATAAAGTACGCTGTCTGGTGCGGAGTCCCAAAAGAGCTGCATTTCTCAAAGAATGGGGTGCTGAATTAGTCAAAGGGGATTTGTGTAAGCCCCAAAGCCTGACAGGAGCGATGGAGGGTGTAACAGCCGTCATTGATGCGGCCACATCTCGTGCTACAGATTCACTGACTATTAAACAAGTGGATTGGGATGGTAAGGTCGCATTAATTCAAGCCGCAAAAACTGCGGGTGTAGAACGTTTTATATTCTTTTCTATTCTTGATGCAGACCAGTATCCAGAAGTACCACTGATGGAAATTAAGCGGTGTACAGAACTATTTTTAGCTGAGTCTGGTATAAACTACACAATTTTGCGCCTAGCTGGCTTTATGCAAGGCCTAATCGGTCAATATGGTATCCCCATTTTGGAAAATCAACCAGTTTGGGTAACTGGTAATTCTTCCCCAGTGGCTTATATGGACACTCAAGACATCGCTAAATTTGCTATTCGCAGTTTGAGTGTGCCAGAAACGCACAAACAAGCTTTCCCTGTGGTGGGTACTCGCCCTTGGAGCGCTGAGGAAATTATTAACCTGTGTGAGCGTTTAACTGGGAAAGAAGCCAGAATCACCAAAATGCCAATTAACCTGCTGCGTACAGTGCGCCGAGTTATCCGCTTCTTTCAGTGGGGGTGGAACGTTGCAGACAGGCTGGAATTTACAGAAGTCTTAGCCAGTGGTAAACCGTTAAATGCTCCCATGGATGATGTTTACCAACTCTTGGGATTAGACAAAGAACAAACCACAACTCTGGAAAGCTACCTGCAAGATTATTTCAGTCGCATTATGAAGAAGCTCAAAGAGCTAGACTACGAGAAAAATAAATCCAAACAGAAAAAAGAGAAATCTAAAAAGACTCCGTTTAAGCAGTCTTCCAAAGTTAATAGTCAATAAAATGATTAGTTCCTGGTCATTGGTGATTCATGGGGATTTTTTCAGAGACTAATGACTACATGGTCCAAAATATGTCAGGATGACAGAAGTAAAAAGCATCGCCAAAACTTGGATATTTGAGTGTGCCGAAAGCAGGCATTATTTACAATAACGTTAAACCGATAGCGAGTCGCATCGCTATGGAACTGCAAGACAAACTTACCACCGCTGGCTGGGATGTAATTACCACTACAAGTATGGGTGGTATATTGGGCTACTCTAGTCCAGAGAGTCCTGTGTGCCACACCCCCATTGATGGACTAACTCCCCCCGGTTTCGACTCGGAAATGAGGTTCGCTGTGGTACTAGGGGGAGATGGCACTGTTTTAGCAGCTTCCCGTCAGGTCGCCCCTACTGGTATTCCCCTGTTAACCGTGAATACCGGTCATATGGGATTTTTGACGGAAACTTATGTTAATCAACTCCCTCAAGCCATAGAGCAAGCGATGGCGGGTGATTTTGACATCGAAGAACAAGCCATGCTCACTGTGAGCGTGTTTCGCGGTGAGTCCGTGCTGTGGGAAGCCCTCTGCTTAAATGAAATGGTTTTGCATCGAGAACCCTTAACCTCTATGTGCCATTTTGAAATTGCTGTGGGGCGACACGCACCAGTGGATATTGCGGCGGATGGTATCATAGTTTCTACCCCCACGGGTTCCACTGCTTATTCATTAAGTGCCGGGGGTCCAGTCATCACTCCTGGTGTACCTGTCTTGCAGTTAGTACCCATTTGCCCTCACTCCCTGGCTTCTAGGGCGTTGGTATTTCCAGATACGGAAACAGTCAACATCTACCCAGTCAATATTCCCCGGCTGGTGATGGTAGTTGATGGTAATGGGGGATGTTATATCTTCCCAGAAGATCGGGTATGTTTAGTGCGATCGCGCTATAGTGTCCGATTCATTCGTCTGCAACCGCCGGAATTTTTCCGCATCTTGCGAGAAAAGCTCGGTTGGGGTCTACCACATATCGCCAAACCAACATCGGTAGAGCTCCCTTAGTAATCATAAATTACTAGGAATCATCTCACTCTTAGTCTGTATACCCCTGTGATAATTATTTTCTTGATTCAGTCTGTGTCCCAATCTCTGAGAAATCTCAAATCTCCCATCCAAGATTCCTACTAACTAATGATGACAATTGCTCACAATCCCTGTGTTCTGGTGATTGAAACCGATGAGAGTCTGGCAAATCAGTTAGGCTTTGATTTGCGAGAAGCCGGCTATGAAGCGATTTTAGCCCATGATGCGGCTAGCGGTTTACAATACTGCCGCGATGCCTCTAGTGGGCAAAGCCATCGGCCACCTGCTTTAATTGTTGTAGACCGGATGCTCTCAGGAGAATCAGGACTCTTGTTGTGTAAAAAACTCAGAAATGCCGGGATGTGCGCCCCTGTATTGATGCTCATGGCCAGGGATACAGTAGATGACCGGGTGGCTTGTTTAGAAGCTGGGGCTGATGATTATGTCCTCAAGCCTTACCGCCCAGAAGACTTTTTAAACTTAATTCGCCTGTATTTAAAGCCTGATGTTGAAACCACAGAACAGTTACGTTTTGGGGATTTGGTTTTAGATGTCGCCACCCGTCGCGCTATGCATAACGGACGGTCAATTGACTTGACAATGAAAGAATTTGAACTATTAAAATTTTTAATGGAACACCCCCGCGAGGTATTAACCCGCGAGCAAATTTTAGAAAATGTTTGGGGTTACAATTTTATGGGTGAGTCCAATGTTATAGAGGTGTACATTCGCTACTTACGCCTGAAAATTGAATGTGACACTCATAAACGTCTGATTCAAACAGTGCGCGGCGTGGGATATGTATTACGGGAGTCTTAATCTGAAAATTACTACAAAAATTAAAAATTGACTATGACACAGGCAAAAAACGTACTAGGAACCAACCTGGAGAGTTGCTGTACATCTCCCATGACTGGCTATTACCGCGATGGCTTTTGTAATACAGGTGGTCAGGATTTCGGGATGCATGTTGTTTGCGCCCAAGTTACACCAGAATTTCTCGAGTTTACTAAATCCCAGGGGAATGACTTGAGTACAGCCGTTCCCCAATTTAATTTTCCTGGACTACGACCAGGCGATCGCTGGTGTTTATGTGCGGCCCGTTGGCAAGAAGCTTTAGATGCTGGTGTCGCCCCCCCTGTTGTGCTTGGCGCTACCCATTCTAGAGCTTTGGAAGTCTGCTCACTAGAGGATTTGCAAAAACACGCCCTTATGTAGCTAAAGACCTAGAAACGCCAAAATTAAATTAATAATATAGCATTTCCCATGCTCGTGAGGTACAAAGTTCTTTAGTTTCAGGGAACACCGGAACAGGGAACACCGGAACAGGGAATAGGCAATTGATGTGTACTTCATTAGCCTGAAAAAGGCTTTATACTCCCAGGGGCAATTAATCAATTGCCCCTATTTATTGCTCACAGACATATATAAAGTGTTTATTAATACTAAATACTTAGACCAGAAATAACATAATCAGTGAATCCCTGACTTCTCACAACAGGCCGAGGGCATATTTTCTCATGATTTTATGTTTTAAAATTATGTTTCAAGATAGATGTTTTTGTATCTATTCTTTTCTAATGTAGATTGTGTAATCCCAAAAATATGCCTATAGATAGATAAAAAATATCTCAACAGTATATAGCCTAACTAGAAATTTTCTAGTTATATAGGTGAGGTTTTATTTCTTTAAACAAAGTACAGTGACTACGGTAGACAGTTGGGTGGTAAAACTTCAATGTTAAATTTTCACCGCTTGCAACTGCCAAGCTTACATAGCTTACGAGTGGTACAAGTTGCAAGCATAATCACAATATTAGTCGGTGTTCTGGTGCTGTTTGGCTGGTTGTTTGACATTGAATTGATTAAAACCTGCGGTAACACCAGTCTCGTGACAATGAAGCCTAATACAGCTTTATGCTTTGTGCTATCTGGTATATCTTTGTGGATGTCGCAGAGCAAACTAAGCAGAAAAAGTAATTCTACTATCCCTTACTTATCCTGCTCGCGAATTTGTGCAGCATCTGTTACCTTGATTGGGTTACTCACCCTCGCTCAGTATTTATTCGGCTGGAATTTTGGTATTGATGAATTACTCTTCCAGGAGCAACCAACTGCAGTATTAACATCCCCTCCAGGGCGAATGGGGTTTGAGAGTGCCTTAAACTTTATATTTCTGGGTATAGCTCTAGAAATTTCCGCCCATATGGCTAACAGCACCCTATCGCCATCGCCAAATCAGCTTAATTTTTGGTATATTCAACTTTCTACCCTGATAGTACTAGTGATTTCTGCACAGGTACTCATCGGTTATATGTATCAAGTAGGATTGTTTCCCACCACACCATCATATACAACATCAATGGGATTACATACAGGCGTAAAGTTCATTGTACTTTGTATAGGCATTCTCTGGGCAAGTCCAGAGCAGGCATTTATGGCAGTAGTAATGAGTGATACCTATGGCGGGTTGATGGCGCGTCGTTTGTTACCGGCAGCTATAGCTTTACCATTAGTGATAGGCTGGTTGATCCTCCATGGTCAATTAGCAGGGAAATACGGTGCTGCTTTTGCGATATCGTTATTTGCCATCATCTTAATAGTGATTTTTGCGATTTTGATTTGGCAAACTTCAGCAGTAATATCACGGATTGAACGTCAACGCGACGAGACGCAAGAACAACTCAGAGCACAGGAAGAAAAGCTGAGAAGTTTTGTAGATGCTAACATCATTGGTATTAAGTTTGGTGATGTCTATGGTGGTATTCACCAAGCCAATGATGCATTTCTACAGATGATTGGCTACAGCCGTGAGGATTTATTCACAGGTAAATTAAATTGGCGGAATATCACACCACCAGAGTATTTGCATTTAGATATTCAAGGTATCGCCGAAGCCCAGGAAAATCCCAGAGGTGCTTGTACCCCCTATGAAAAAGAATACATTCACAAAGATGGTCGGCGGATTCGGGTTTTAGTAGGTTACGTGTTGCTCGCACAGAACCGACAAGAATCAGTGGCGTTTATTCTGGACTTAAGCGATCGCCAGGAAGCAAGAGAACAAATAGTACAACTTAATAAAGATTTACAACGTCGGATCAGCGAATTGCAAACTTTATTTCAGGTTATCCCTATTGGTATCGGTATTGCTGAAGATGCAGAGTGCAAAACTA
Organism: Anabaenopsis sp. FSS-46; assembly: GCF_029891665.1. Lineage (NCBI taxonomy): Bacteria > Bacillati > Cyanobacteriota > Cyanophyceae > Nostocales > Nodulariaceae > Anabaenopsis > Anabaenopsis sp. FSS-46. Next base: position 25,558 of record NZ_JANQDG010000012.1, read on the forward strand.
TGAGAATTAACCCCTGTCTTGCTCAACAATTAGGGATATCACCAGGTGAATATGATGCCATGAGTATCCCCAGTCAAGAACAACCGGCAGAATTTCAAGTTTACCGCGACGGTAAAAAACTATCACCAGAAGAGTTACCTATGCAATATTCTGCTGCTCATGGTGCGACAGTTTTAGACTCTGAAACTGAGGTCATACATAAAGATGGCAAAGTTGTCAAGTTGTTGCAGTACGTCGCCCCGTTGTTTGATGAACAGGGTAACAGTAGAGGTAGTGTTGGGGCATTTTTGGATATTACAGAGCGTAAGCAGATAGAGGAAGCAGTTCACAATCAGCAAAAATGGCTCGAAGAAGTCTTAAATCTGATGCCTCTACCATTACTGTTTATTGAACCGGAAACGGGGCGGGTAACCTTTGCTAATCAAGCCGCTGATGAATTAGCAGGGGGTGAGTTTCCCAAAGGTGTACCAGTAGAAGAGTATGACAGGACATACTATTGCACAGATGCGGCAGGAAATCGCATCCCTAAGGAGCAAATACCCGGGGCGCGGGTAGCCCGGGGAGAACGTTTAGATGGATTAGAAATAAACTGGCACACTGGCGACCTTGTGCGCTCTGTACTAATATTTGGTGATACTATACCGGCAATGCACGGTCATTCAGCTACCTGTGTAGCAGGCTTTCAAGATATTACTAATCTTAAGGAAATTGAAAAGGCCCAAGCATTAAGTTACAAAAGGTTACAGTTGCTGTTTAACACAGCCAATGATTTGTTATCTAGTCAGGAACCAGTAGCATTAATTAACAGCTTCTACCAAAAACTGGCGGAGCAGATTGGTTTGGATGTTTACTTTAACTATTTAGTTGAGGAGAACCATCAGGTGATTCGCCTTGCATCTTTTACAGGCTGTTCTGAGGAGGTGGCTAAAAAATATGAGTGGTTACCGTTGGGTCAATCGGTGTGCGGTACTGTCGCCCAAGAACGCCGTCCTATTTATGTAGAAAATGTTCAGGAATCCACTGACCCAAACACAGAATTAATTCGGAATTTAGCGGTGAAGGCTTGTTATAGTTACCCGTTAATAGCATCAGAACGGGTTTTGGGTACTCTTTGTTTTGGTAGCCGCAGTTGCTGTTCTTTTAGTGAAAATCAAAGGGCGATGATGCAAGCAGTTTGTGACCAAATAGCGGTGGCCATGGAACGGGCGAGGTTAATTGCTTCTCTGCAACTGCAAACAGAGCAACTGCAACAAGCCAACCGCATGAAGGATGAATTTCTGGGTATATTATCCCATGAATTGCGATCGCCCCTGAATGCTATTCTCGGTTGGGTGCAACTGCTGCGAGCTCGCAAACTGAGTGACACTCAAATGGCTAAGGCCATGGAAACTATTGAGCGCAATGCTAGGACACAAGCCCAGGTTATAGAAGATTTGCTAGATATTTCCAGCATGATTAGGGGACAGTTGTATCTCAATGTTTGTAGTTACGATTTGGTTCCCCTAATTGAGTCGGCGATGACAACAGTCCAGTTAGCCGCCCAAGCTAAGGAAATTGATTTGAGATTTTCCGTGATTCCTCCCCAGGGAATAGACCATAATCATTGTAGATTTTTAGTTGCCGGTGATACGGATCGTTTACAACAGATGATCTGGAATTTACTATCTAATGCCATCAAGTTTACTCCTGCAGGGGGTAGGGTAGAAGTTGAACTTTCCCATAGTATTGATGATCACAAAAATTTACCCCGAAACATTACTAGTTATGCTCAAATTCAAGTCCGGGATACGGGTATTGGGATTAAGCTAGAGTTTCTTCCTTATGTTTTTGACCGCTTCCTCCAGGCGGATAGTTCTAGTACTCGCTCCTATGGCGGCTTAGGTTTAGGCCTAGCAATCGTACGTCATTTAGTAGAATTGCATGGTGGTACTGTCCATGCAGAGAGTGGGGGGGAAGGACAAGGAGCAACTTTTACAGTGAAAATCCCACTGTTATCAGCTGCATTTGCCTAAAGCGATCGCAGCCCAAGATTTAGCTACACTGGCTAGTCTGGTAAATCCAAATTAAATGGTATATTGCAGTACTATCAGCTTCTGCTTGGAGACTTATATGTCCTTTGTACCATTACATATTCACAGCGACTATAGTTTGCTCGATGGAGCCAGTCAGCTACCGGAGTTGGTCGATCAAGCCATCGCTCTGGGGATGAAAGCGATCGCCCTGACTGATCATGGTGTCATGTATGGTGCTGTAGAATTGATTAAAATTTGCCGCAGTAAAAACATTAAGCCAATTATTGGCAACGAAATGTATATCATCAACGGCGATATTACCAAACAAGAACGCCGCCCCAAATATCATCAAGTTGTTTTAGCCAAAAATACTCAAGGTTACAAAAACTTAGTTAAAATTACCACAATTTCCCACCTGGAAGGGGTACAAGGTAAGGGAATTTTTTCTCGTCCTTGTATTAATAAAGATCTACTCAAACAATATCGTGAAGGTTTAATCGTCACTAGTGCTTGTTTAGGTGGAGAAATACCCCAAGCAATTCTCAGTGGTAGACCAGAGATAGCCCGGAAAATTGCCAAGTGGTATCAAGAATTATTTGGGGATGATTACTATTTAGAAATTCAAGACCACGGCTCTCAAGAAGACCGCATTGTAAATGTAGAAATTGTTAAAATTGCGCGGGAATTAGGAATTAAATTTATTGCCACTAACGATTCTCATTTTATATCTTGTTTTGATGTGGAAGCACATGACGCTTTACTATGTATTCAAACTGGACAGCTAATTAGTGAAGATAAACGGATGCGTTATAGCGGTACAGAATACCTGAAATCCGCAGCAGAAATGAAACTGTTATTCCGTGACCATTTACCAGATGATGTCATTGCTGAAGCTATCAGCACCACTACAGAAATTGCCGATAAAGTGGCAGTTTATAATATTATGGGTGAACCTCAGATTCCCACACCATACATACCTTCAGGTCATACTCCCGACACTTACGCTGAAGAAGTAGCTTGGCAAGGATTATTAGAAAGGTTAAACCGCAAATCCCGCAATGAAGTTGAGCCAGTATATAGAGAAAGATTAGAATATGAATTAAAAATGCTCCAGTCCATGGGGTTTTCTACATACTTTTTAGTAGTTTGGGATTACATCAAATTTGCCAGAGATAATAACATCCCTGTAGGTCCTGGTCGTGGTTCTGCTGCAGGTTCTCTGGTAGCTTATGCTATGCGAATTACTAATATAGACCCGGTACACCATGGTTTATTATTTGAGCGATTCTTGAACCCAGAACGTAAATCAATGCCTGATATTGATACAGATTTTTGCATTGAAAAACGTGACCAAGTTATTGAATATGTAACTCAAAAATATGGTAAAGATAGAGTTGCTCAAATTATTACTTTCAACCGCCTCACCTCTAAATCCGTTTTAAAAGATGTCGCTAGAGTATTGAATATTCCCTATGGGGAATCAGACAAAATGGCGAAATTAATTCCCGTAGTCCGGGGTAAACCCACTAAACTCAAAGTGATGATTTCCGACCAAACCCCAGCACCAGAGTTTAAGGAAAAATACGATAATGATCCGCAAGTCCGCCATTGGGTTGATATGGCCATGCGAATTGAAGGAACTAATAAAACTTTTGGTGTCCACGCTGCTGGGGTGGTGATTTCTGCTGACCCCTTAGATGAAATTGTGCCACTGCAAAGGAATAATGATGGTGCGGTGATTACCCAATATTTTATGGAAGACTTGGAATCACTGGGTTTGTTAAAAATGGATTTTCTCGGGTTACGTAACTTAACCCTGATTCAAAAAACAATTGATTTAATTGAACAAAGCAGAGGTTATCGCATTGACCCAGATGAAATTACACGTCAGGAAAGAAAATCTCAAAAAATATTAGCTAAGGGTGAACATACAACTTTACCCAAAGATGTGAAAAAATCCTATGAACTTTTAGAAGCTGGGGATTTAGAAGGAATATTTCAATTAGAATCTTCAGGGATGCGTCAGATAGTCAGAGATTTAAAGCCTTCCAATATTGAAGATATTTCTTCTATTTTGGCACTCTATCGACCCGGACCCCTAGATGCGGGACTCATTCCTAAGTTTATTAACCGTAAACATGGGCGCGAGGTGATTGATTACCAAAATTCTCTTCTAGAACCCATACTGAATGAAACCTATGGAATTATGGTTTATCAAGAGCAAATTATGAAAATTGCTCAAGATATGGCTGGATATTCCCTAGGACAAGCTGACTTATTGCGTCGCGCTATGGGTAAAAAGAAGGTTGCAGAAATGCAAAAGCAGCGGGAAAAGTTTGTTGATGGTGCGGCGAAGAATGGAGTTAAAAAACAAGTAGCTGAGGAATTGTTTGAGCAAATGTTAAACTTTGCCGAATATTGTTTGAGCTATGATACGCAGGTTTTAACGGTGGAATATGGGTTGATTCCCATTGGGGAAATTGTCCACAAGTGTCTGGAATGTCATGTTTATAGTGTTGATCAAAATGGCAATGTTTATACCCAACCTATTCTACAGTGGCATGATCGGGGAGAACAACAACTATTTGAATATTCTTTAGCAGATGGTTCAATTATCCGGGCGACAAAAGACCATAAGTTTATGACCACTGATGGGCAAATGTTACCCATTGATGAAATTTTTAAACGGGAATTGGATTTGCTTCAAGTTCCAGGTTTACCAGTGTAAAGATAAAAGTTATGTTGTGGTTTTAACATAACTTTTGAGAGTTAAAATTTTGACTTAATTTACTGGTAAAGTTTTTATAGGGTGTCCATCTGGGTTACTTTTGTTCTTTGAGTGATTTAGTTGGGATTTCGATCGCTTGAATATCAATTGTACCTTCTGGTGTGAAGCGCTGAAAATGTCCTTGTTTTACTGACAATTGCTCTCCACAATTAGGACACTGCACCTGAGTGTTATTTAAACCTGAAAATTCATAATTACAGACGGGACATTGGTCAGTTACTAAATTGCGTTGTAGCCACCAGCGCAAGCCGAAGAAGGCGACAACGGGTGTAAATAACAGCAAACCAAAGATAATTAACAACGAATTTACCAGCCAGCCTAAGCCTAGTGATGCTAGCAACCAGAAAACTGCTAACATGGTCAGCCAAGGTCGCAGTTTTTCCAGACTCAATTCCAAAGATTTAAGGCTCATTTTTGCAATTATTTTCTTGCTCTCCCTCTAGGATAGCGATTTTAATGCCGGGTCAAAAGCCCACGGTCAACCACCAAAGGTCAAGAAATATTAATTGAGTTTTGCTACTATGGGCTTATACCCGATTCCAGGGTAAAAATATCTAGTTTTCTCTGGCGTATTTGAGTATTAATAAACAATTTTTACCATCAGCACTGCGTTCGTAGACAACATGGTCAGCCAATCTTCTCAGCAGAAACCATCCATATCCACCTACTTGGAGTGTACCCGGCTGTGGCTCTGCGATCGCATCAGGATTGAAAGGTTTTCCTTGATCCCAAATTCTCACTTCCAGTCTGTCAATCCATAGACTCACTTCAATTTCGATGGTAGTTTCTGGTGGTAAAGCACTATGGGCGTGACGAACTGCATTGGTAAAACCCTCTGCTAATGCTAAGTTGAGGCGATAAAGTTGGCTTTGTGACCAGCCCAATTGAGACAAATATGTGAGACAAAATTGCTCAAACCATTGTTGTACGTAGTTTAGGAGCTTGAGTTCGCTCTTTACCGCCAGATGGTCGTGCTGCACTATGCTAAGCATTGACCTTGACTTAAATATAATTTCATGGGGGCACTCCCCCGCATAAATGACGGGGGATTGATTCTGGGTTCAAGCAGCGATCGCAGTCCTAGTTACTTTGATATCGCCTCGCCCATCAGCTGTTTGGCGCGTAATTTTACGTTGACACCTGTAAGTTTCAAAATCACATCCGCCAGAATTACCAGCATCTGTCAAATCAAATTTGAGCGCTTCAGCAGTTGTGAATATCAAATGCTAATTTTGGAGGATGATCTTCAAACTACAGGTGTCAAAGAAGTTTTGCTACTTAGTTTAGAACAATCCCAATGTCAAAGATTTGTCTAATGGTAAAGCAGCACCAATACCTAACCATACAGTTACTAATGTACCAAACAGGAACACTGTAGTTGCAACTGGACGGCGGAAGGGATTTTGGAATTTGTTCACGTTCTCAATAAAGGGAACGAGGATTAACCCCAGGGGTACAGCAGCCATTGCTAACACTCCTAAAAGTTTGTTAGGAAGCGATCGCAAAATCTGGAATACAGGATACAAATACCACTCTGGTAGAATTTCCAGGGGGGTGGCGAAAGGATTAGCTGGTTCACCTGTCATTGCGGGATCTAGCACAGCTAGAGCCACAATACAAGCAAATGAACCCATAATCACAATGGGAAATACATACAGTAGGTCATTAGGCCAAGCGGGTTCACCATAGTAGTTATGGCCCATGCCTTTGGCGAGTTTAGCTCTTAACTGAGGATCACTCAGATCGGGTTTTTTCTGCGTTGACATATTTAAATACGCTCTCCTGCTCAAATTCAGTTAAAGCATTTGTAAAAGCCATGAGCTATGAGGCTTACCCTAACGGGGGGGTATCTATAGCTTTGAGCTTCAAATACAAATCTTTGTTTTTATTGTCGCTTATGAGCGATGAATTGCTGATTTCTCATAAGTTTAAAACAAACATTTGCATCTGGGAACTCAAAGCCGTCGCCTTTTCCCATTGTGGCTTTAAGGGATTACAAAGGACCGGAAATACCTTGCTTGCGGATCATCAAGAAGTGGAACAGCATGAACACCGCAATTAACCAAGGCAGTATAAAGGTGTGCGCGCTATAGTAGCGAGTCAGGGTTGCTTGACCCACACTAGAACCACCGCGTAACATATCGGAAATAAAAACGCCAACTACCGGAATTGCTTCTGGTACGCCGCTGACGATTTTTACCGCCCAGTAACCAACTTGGTCCCAAGGTAGGGAGTAGCCTGTCACACCAAAAGAAACAGTGATGACTGCTAGAATCACACCGCTGACCCAAGTTAATTCCCGGGGCTTTTTGAAACCACCGGTGAGGTATACCCGGAAGACGTGCAAAATCATCATTAACACCATCATGCTGGCAGACCAGCGATGGATGGAGCGAATCAGCCAACCGAAATTGACCTCATTCATAATGTACTGTACCGAGGCATAAGCTTCAGTTACAGTGGGCTTGTAGTAGAACGTCATCGCAAATCCAGTGGCGAACTGAATCAGAAAGCAAACCAGGGTAATTCCGCCCAAGCAATAAAAGATATTGACATGGGGAGGGACATACTTGCTAGTCACGTCATCAGCGAGGGCCTGAAGTTCTAGGCGTTCCTCAAACCAGTCATAAACGTTGGCCATACAATCTCAAGTTCCTAAAAATCGGTTGCGGTTGATTAATCTCCCAATTAACTATTTTGGGATTTTCACAAAGAGGAGTTACTTTCGCTTTGAGCAGAGTGATCAGAATTTTTGGAAAACTTAACACTCTGTAAATATGGAATATATTGCGTTCTCTTGGCAAGCTAACACCACAAATGCTCGCCACCAAGTCGATCTTATCGTTTCCTGGGTGGAATGCAGCCCCTCAGTCATAGCAAGAGCTTGATGAGAGGAATGCACCACTTCTATAAAAAAAGTAACATAGTTGAGAGATAGATTTCATCAACGATGAGGTAAATAGGCATTTTTCCTCAGTATTGTTGGGCAAATTTGGGAGCAAGTGGATTTTGAAAATGCGGTTCATGCAAAAACAGGTTTTTCGGCTGGGATTTTCATTGCTAGTGGCTCTTTGGTTGGTGGTGGGGGCTTTTGTCCCACCAGCCGCGGCTTTGACGGATGAGCAGAAATTAGTTTCAGAAGTTTGGCGAATTGTCAATCGCAATTACCTGGATGAGACATTTAATCATCAAAATTGGTCTGCGGTGCGGCAAAAGATTCTGGAGAAGCCAATAAAAAACCCAGAAGCTGCTTATGCAGCGATTCGGAAAATGCTCCAGACTCTGGGGGATCCGTTTACAAGGTTTTTAGACCCCGAGCAGTACCGCAGTTTGCAGGTGAATACTTCTGGTGAACTGACTGGGGTAGGGTTGCAAATTGCTATCAATCCCGAAACCGGTAAGCTGGAAGTGGTGACTCCTATCATGAACTCGCCAGCAGATTTAGCAGGGATTAAACCCCGCGATCGCATTGTGAAAATCGAAGGGCTTTCTACAGATAATTTAACTCTTGACGAGGCAGCTGCCAAAATGCGCGGTCCCATTGGTAGTTCTGTGACACTTTTGATTTCACGGGATGATAGCGCAGAACAAGAGGTGAAAATAGTACGCGATCGCATTGAGCTGAATCCTGTAGTCGCAGACCTACGCTTTTCTCCCCAAGGTACCCCCATTGGCTATCTGCGTCTAACTCAATTCAACGCTAACGCCTCTATGGAATTAGCCCATGCTATTTCTAGTCTAGAGAAAAAAGGCGCGGCTGCCTATATTTTAGATTTGCGGAATAATCCTGGCGGGTTATTACAATCAGGAATTGAAATTGCCCGTCTGTGGTTGAACTCCGGTACTATAGTTTACACCGTCAATCGCCAGGGCATTCAGGGCAGTTTTGAATCCTTTGGCCCGGCTTTGACAGATGACCCCCTGGTGATTTTGGTAAATCAAGGTACCGCTAGTGCTAGTGAGATTCTCGCCGGCGCGCTGCAAGATAACCATCGTGCTACCTTAGTGGGGGAAACTACTTTTGGTAAGGGTCTAATTCAGTCTCTGTTTGAATTATCCGATGGTTCTGGCTTGGCAGTGACCATTGCTAAGTACGAAACACCATCACATCGGGATATTAATAAATTAGGAATTACCCCAGATCAGGTGATTTCCCAAGAATCCATTACCCGGACACAAATTGCTACCCCAGAAGATTTGCAATATCAAGGGGCGCTGGAATTATTGAAAACAAGTTCTGTATTTGCTGGGGTCGATACTGGGGTTAATTAACACAAAATCCCAGCTAGCTCCCCGATTTCTTGCACAAGTCGGGGAGCTGATTGATTAATTAACACGTGAATTATCAGTTACTTGAGACAGGGGCGGCACTCATGGTAACACAGGTATTAACAAGGCGTTGGTAAGCATTATCTATTACATATTTTCCTCTGAGGAAACCTGTGTTAGCACCGGGACAAATATACTGGAGTGTTTCGGCTGTGAACCTTTCTCGGAGTAATTGCCAACTTTTAATTTGTCTAGACCAATGAAAGGTTTTAGCTGTGCGAAAAGCTACTGGCTCCCCTGTGGGGTCAGGTACTAAATGACGACCGGAAAATAACACCCCCCCCAAATCACTGTAGTACAAACAAGATGAACCCGGAGAATGTCCAGATGTCCAAATCACTTCAGCTGTGGAATTGAGTCTAAATTCCTGGGTAAAGGTGGTCAAGGTTAATCCAGGTAGTAAATAGGCTTCTTGCTCTTGAATCAGAACTTCACAACCAAAGGTTTGCTGAATTTGTGCTGTTTTACCAATAGCACCTCGATGAGTCAGAAATAACCAACGCACGCCACCATGCGATCGCAAAAAATCTTGATTTATGGGGTCATTAGCCGGAGAATCTATGAGAATATTGCCCTCATTTCCTACAATAAGATAAGAGGTTCCCCCTAATGTGTCCCGATTGGGCGGGAAGGCAAAGATCCTATCTAGCACCGGACGTGGTGGCTTCGCTGTCTGATTTGGCTGTTGAGGTAAGGCGCACATGAGTAAAAACCGAAAGTGTGGAAAATTAGGTGACAGAATTGAACTTATTTTTCAATTAATTAAGTTCTTTTAACTGTTATGGAATCGCGTTCAAAGTCAACCGGGTGTGTTTCCTCAGCAGGTTCTCCCCAGGAGAAGGCTATGGTGACAACACGGGAGTAAGACATTTCTGCCAAATTACTGAAAATCACATGACATTTTGGTTCCTTCTCCTACTGGGAATAGCTACTTATCTGATAGTGCAGCGCAGCGTCGCTCAGATCACCCAGACTCCAGTCTGGTTGCTGTGGTTGGTGTTAATGAGTCCAGCTTTGATATTGAGCGGATGGACTCTGATTTATGGGACGGAACAACCACCGCCATCATCACTGATTATTTGGCCATCAATTATCTGCGTTCTGTTATACTGGGTGTTGTTGGAATGGGGGCGGAGAAAGCCCACAAATACACCCACTCAACCCCAAGATATTAGATCACAATCGGCAATCCATCCTACCGCAGAACCAGTACCAGTGCGACCCATTCAACCAACCGAAGAAATTCAACTGAGAAATTGTTTTCCCTGGTCTGTATACTACATCCACAACATTGAGTACAAACCCCAGGCCATTATCTGTCGGGGTCAGATCAGAACTACACCTACTCAAGCTTATCAGCAGATTAAGGCCAATATAGAAGCGGAATTTGGCGATCGCTTTCTGCTGATTTTCCAAGAAGGTTTCAATGGTAAACCTTTCTTTATCCTTGTACCTAACACTCAATCCGCTAGAAATCCTAGTCAGCCACAGAAGATCACACGCCCAGGATTCGCTTTATTTTTGCTAGTAGCAACTTTAATTACTACTACTCTAGTGGGGGGTAGCATCGCCGGCTCTGACCCACAACAATTAGTATCTGACCCCAGGATCTTCTGGCAAGCATTACCCTATTCCCTGGGTCTGATGACTATTTTGGGCATCCACGAACTGGGTCATTATTTGACGGCGCGGTACTACCAAATTCGGGCAACCCTGCCTTATTTTATACCTCTACCCTTCTTTTTGGGCACCTTTGGCGCATTTATTCAAATGCGTAGTCCTGTTCCTCACCGCAAAGCTTTATTTGATGTCAGCATTGCGGGTCCATTGGCAGGTTTTGTCATCACTCTACCTATACTATTATGGGGTTTGGTGAATTCGGAATTGGTTCCTCTGACTGACCAAGCAGGACTGTTCAACCCGGAAGCTCTCAACCCCAAATCTTCTATTTTATTAGCATTGCTATCTAAGTTAGCATTAGGGAGCCAGTTAACCTCAACATCAGCAATTAACCTTCATCCCCTGGCCATAGCCGGTTTTCTGGGGCTAATCGTCACAGCCTTGAATTTGATGCCCGTGGGACAATTAGACGGGGGTCACATTGTCCATGCGATGTTTGGGCAAAGAACCGCCATGGTCATCGGTCAAATTTCTCGCTTATTACTGCTACTACTTTCTTTGGTGCAGTCAGGATTTTTGCTGTGGGCAATTATCTTATTCTTGATCCCCTTGATTGATGAACCGGCTTTGAATGATGTCACCGAACTGGATAATAAACGTGACATTTTAGGATTGATGGCCATGGGATTGTTAGTAATTATTGTCCTACCACTACCCCAGATGCTCGCTAAATTGTTGCAAATGTGACATACTCCTGAAAATACCTCACCGCTAAACCCTGTCCTTCGAGGCTATCTATTACTTTTTGTCAAGAGGTTGGTAATTTATGAACGAGATGTAAGTAAGGTATAACCTCGAAGGAGTAGTAGCCTAGTTGACAATTAAATAGACAAACCTATACACTTATCTACAAACCTATAAGTGTATTTATGTTTAAACACCTGTTCTTGTGGGCATATCCAAGATATGCCACTAAAAGAAAGAATTTACAACTGTGGAAGTTGTGGTCATTCAATGGACAGGGATTTAAACGCAGCAATTAACTTATCGAGGTTGGCTAAACCTTGAAAGCTTACTGAGGGATAACCGCTCCCATGCTCC
>NZ_JANQDG010000013.1:0-5031 GCF_029891665.1 Anabaenopsis sp. FSS-46
TGAGGAAAAATAGACTCAAGGGCAGTTTGTGCAGCCTGACCCCAATCAGGTGGTGATGTTGAGTGAGTATGTAGATAAGTCCAATGAGCGATGAGATAAGCGGTCAGAGAAAGAATCAGCCAGCGATACATACCCAGTAAATACAGCACTTGCATCATGCGTGTCACAAACAGGAACATTCTAAAACCAAGTCAAATCGCTTGAAGTAAGGCTTGAGCCGTGTAAGTGCGAAAGTCTTATGCACGGTTCTTAGGGGAGGGGAGAGCGGTGACGCTCTAACCTTACCCGACTACTCCCCCTCGACCTAACTTCATACCGGATTAGCCCTGTTCATCCCGATTTTTTATTTTGGGTTAAAAAAATTTGATGAAATGTGGCTTTCGACTTAAATTGGCAAATCCCAAACGCGCACGGTTTTGTCATGACTTCCAGACACAGCACGACGACCATCAGGAGAGAATGCAACACTCCAAACATCTCCTGTATGTTTTTCGCAACGGCAAATTTCCTGACCTGTGTTCGCATCCCACAAGCGTAAAGTTTTGTCAGAACTACCAGAGAGAATGCGGTTACCATTAGGAGAAAAAGCTACACTTAATACTCTGTCTGTATGCCCCTGAAAACAGCGAATTTCCTCACCATTTACCACATTCCACAAACGCACGGTTTTATCAAAACTACTGGACAGGGCGCTTTTACCATTAGGCGAAAAAGCAACGGCAGATATACTAGCCTCATGTCCCTCAAAACGCTTTATTTCCCATTCACCCTTTAAATCCCATAGACGTATAACTTTATCACCACAGCCTGAAAGAGCCTGACTGCCATCGGGAGAGAAGGCAACACTATAAACTGATCTCCAATGTCTTTTTAGACAACTAATTTCCTGACCTGTATTAACTTCCCACAAACGCACGGTCATGTCATCGCTGCCAGATAGAGCAAATTTACCATCAGGAGAAAAGGTCACAGAGCGAATAGGTGCTGTATGTCCTTGGAAGTGGCGAATTTCTGTCTCTGTTTGTATGTCCCACAGACAAAGAATCGCGTCATGATTTCCAGACAAGCAAAATTTGCCATCAGGAGAGAAACTGACCGCATAGACTGAACTGTTCTGTCTTGGGAAACGGATCATTTTTTTGTTGTTATCTAGATCCCAAATATCTACAATTCGCTCACCACCTCCAGATATAGCGCGAGTACCATCTGGCGAGAAGCTGACAGATCGTATCCAAGTAAAGTTTGGAAAACAAAGGATTTGCTTACCTATTTGCTTTGCTAGCTGAGGATTTGGCGTTGGTTTTAGGGAAACCGCCGGGTTTATGGAATGACCGGATTTATTATTTAGTGCGTTTAGCACTTGCTCGGCAGTCAACCGCGCTGTATGGTCTTTAATCAGACACCCACGCACAATTTCATCAAAAGGTTTAGGCAAGTCCTTGTCTAAATTAAGTGACTCTACTTGTAGAACTTTAGTAGCTACCTGGGTTTCTTTGTCTCCGCTAAAAGGCTGCTTTCCAGTCAGCATTTCCACAATGATTACCCCTAAAGACCACACATCCCAAGCTAGTGAAATCCTGCCTGTAAAGGACTCAGGAGGAGCATAGGCAGGAGTACACTGGAAAGTTCCTGTCCGCAAATCATCATCATGCCCTACTTCACGCACTAATCCAAAGTCTCCCAGTTTCCAGACTTCCCCGACTCGTAGGATATTAGCGGGTTTTACATCTCGATGTGCTATGCGTTGTTCATTATGAAGATAGACTAATGCCGAGCCAATACTTTGCACTACCTCTCGCGTTTCTTTCTGTGACAGTGGTTTGTCTGGACTTATTTCCTCATCTAGAGTTCTTTCGGCCTGCTCCATGACCAAATACAAATAATCCTGAAAGCCATTGCTATATTTGCCTGGAACTAAACCGCGCAACAAATTAGGATGATTTAATGTGATGGCTGCTTTCAATTCAGCCATTTGTTTATCCAGAAGAACGCTGTCTTGAAAATCCGTTGGTCGCAATTTTAAGGCTACCTGCCCAAACAATCGGTTTTCCATAACTACATCGGCTAGAAATACTCCTCCCTCTCCGCCAGAACCGATAAGTTTCTTGATGCGATATTTATTATCAATTTCGATTTTTCTGTTTACAAACGGTCTCCATTGGACATCATTTGTCCCTGTGGAATTGCTCATGAGTGATTATCCTGTACAAAAATAGCAATAAGGCTGATATCGTCTTTACTACCGTTATTTTTAGCGGTGTCTACACAGGCTTTAGTCAGTTGGTCAGGGGATGTTCGATAATTTTTAACCAGTTCTTCTAGCTCCGAATCTTGGACTTCTCCATGCAATCCATCGCTGCATAAAATTAGTACATCTCCTTGATGCAACTGACGAAACGCTAATGAACTATCATCTTGCCATTCCGGCTGAACGGATAACTTAGCGTTTGATCCGCCGCCAAGGCAGGACGTGACTTTGGAACGCATAGGGTGCGATCGCGCTTGTTCGGAAGTAATCTCGCCGATTTTGACAAGACGCTGCGCCCAAGTTTGGTCAGTTGTCACATAGGGGGTTTGCTCTTGACCAAAGTGATATAACCGACAGTCCCCTGCATAAAGGTGTAAGCACTCTGTCTGGGTGATAATAGCAGCAACGATAGTAGCCCCCATTTCCAGTAGTCCAAAATCCTCGGATGCTCGCTGACGAATTGCCTTATTCGCTGCATGAAAACGTTCTAAGAGCATTTCATACCGGGCTTTGGCTTCTTCGGGTAAAGGTTGATTTAACAATTCCCTAAAAGTATCGGCGGCAATTTTAGCTGCTACCTCCCCCCCACCTTGTCCACCCATTCCATCAACGACAACCGCCAGTTGTGCTGATTTATCTTTCCAAACTCGAAGTACCATCTGATCCTGGTTTATATCCCGTCCCAAGCCCTTGCTAGTTTTCCTTTTAGATTCCAGTCCTAACTCGCTTTGTCGCTGATCTGCCATTAACTATTACCTCGCTTTTAGTTGAGTTTATTGGCGATAGTCAACGCTTTTGTCGCGTGACGAGGGGAGAGTTTACCCATTTTCTCCAAGTCGTCTTTGAGTTTATCAATTTGCTCTTTGAGATCGTCTAAACCATGATCTACTGCTTCTATCTCAATAGTTTTGAGTAACTGTCTTGTGCGGTTAGGATTGGTTTCTCGCTGCAATATAACAAGATTTTCTCGTATTTCCCACAAAGCTCGGCTTGCTTCCACATCACTGTTAATTTGCTCACTTTTATCGTACTCAGGCGTATACAGAATGGTAGCAGTTTCTGTCACGGGGTTATCCAAAGCACTAGCCATTAGCTGAACTTGCATAACCTCTTGTTCCCCTGGTGATTTACCAGGACTTAGCCGGGGAATTTCCACTTTGACGAGTACATCCGTAGGTGTATCTGTGCGAATAGATCCAATAGTTAAGATGCCTTTAGCTGTTTCTTCTAAAGGTAAGTAGTCGGGGCTAAACCGACAGAATGCTTTGATATTTAAATCCTTGATTTTAGTGATTAACTCCAGCTTTGCATCATCAATAGCGATCGCTTGACTGACTGTTAGCCTTTCTCGCAGTTCTGGTTCTAGTTCTTGTGGGGTATCAGCATACATAAAAGTACCCTGTCCCCTAGTGCTTAGATTGTATAAAAATTCAGTGTTAAAGTCGGCTGCATCTCCCAAACCAACGGTGTGTAGTACAATTCCCTCACTGCTGAGTTTTTCGGCTTGGTTAAGTAAAGGAGTGACGTTATCTAAAATCTTTCCTTCAGGAGTTGTCGCGTGGCCATCAGTAATCAAAATACCTACTCGAACAATACCAGTTTCCTCTGGTAAAGCGTTTTGAATCCAATTTAATGCTTTATCTGTGCGAGTTACACCACTTGCCTGTAGACTACTGATGGCTGAATTGGCAGTTTCAACAGCCCCTTTACCTCCACTATGGGACTTTAATAAAGGTTGTACTTCAGTAGCAAAACTAGCCAATTCTAGGCGATCTCTGTCACGTAATTGAGCTACCACAGAACGGCACGCTTTCTTAGCTGCTTCGAGTTTTTCCCCCAGCATTGAGCCGCTAGTATCCAAGGCGATCGCCATTCTTAAGGGCAATCCTTGTCTCTTTAATGAGGGAGAAATCCGAATTCGTAATACATGGTCAGTAGATACTTTTTCATCGCTATTTTTAGCTGGTTTATTCCAAGACAGTTCTAAATTCATCATAGTTTAAGGCAATGTACTTTTTGGTTGCAATAAATTATAAATCTTTAATTCCAGTTGATTGAATAAAAAATCTCATAAATTGATATGAATCATTTGATAATCAAAAATTTAATTTTTAATTGACGAATAGTTAAATTACGTTATGTTAAAAAGCAAGAATAATATATTTGCTGTTTTACCTTTTCGTCATTTTTTTACTTTACTAACTAAAATATTTAAGCTATAAATCATCTCCCTATTTGCACAATTCCATTTTTTGTCAATTTTATAAATTATTATAGTTGAGGAATTATAGCATCCATTTTTCTACTTATTAATTACAAAATGAATCAAACCTTCCTTAAAATGCTCTGCTCCTGTATTAGCCCACAGAGTAAGCGAAGTTCACGGATCAGCTTACCAATCTCTGGCTGTTTGAATACAAGGGACTGTTTACTAGACATTTGAGGAACCCATTACCATGATGTAACAAAAAGTAAAGCAAATAAGTTATCAGTTGATGTATCAATTGCTATCATAATTCCATTTATATGGAATGACAACTGTTTATACACGTCAGTTTTGATAATTACTATTGAGTTTAATCAATGGATTTCTCTAATAAATAACCATTTTTAGCTATTTCGCAAACTTGGTGAATCAGGCAACTCACTTCTTGCACCTGGAAAACTGGATGTCAAAACCATGACTACGTGCAAGGGGAGTTAGCCGTTCAATGTCAAGTAAAAGTAGATACATAACTATATGAGGAAAAATAGACTCAAGGGCAGTTTGTGCAGCCTGACCC
>NZ_JANQDG010000014.1:0-3892 GCF_029891665.1 Anabaenopsis sp. FSS-46
TTCTACTATCAACTGCACTAGGCATCCCCCCGTGCCATTGACATCACTTATATAATACCAATGTGCTTTCATTTAGCGATTGCTACACACAGATGCAAGCTCTGCGTAGCGATCGCCTGTGCCAGTTGCGTAAGTCCTAATTATTTTACTGCCCACCTTTGAAACATACCAAATGTCTCAGAAGGCAAAGCGACGAATTAGGTCAAAGTCAGTGCGCCAAATGTTAACACTCTCTCACTACCGATTTAAGCAGTTTCTCAAGCACAAGGCTTTTGAGACTAATAAAGTAGTGATGGATGTTAACGAAGCGTACACATCAAAAACAGTCAGTTGGACTGGTGAAATCATCCCCAACCTTGGTGGTGCTAAGTTCGTTAAGTCTCCATCTGATGGGCGGGTAATGAGCCGGGACATAAATGGTGCACGAGGAATTTTCCTCCGTGCATTGGTTGATACGCCCTCTCTTCAAGAGTGTATTTGTTAGTGAATATTAGCAAAAAAGTATCGGTTATCATCGATTTTGTCAAAATAAATGTAAATAGATGTTTCAAAACGTCTCACAATTAACCTTCTAGATTAGGTTGTGATTATGCGATTTTCTCAAGTAGGCGGTTTTCTACGTCAATTCAGTTCTTATCTGTTAGCCATAATTGTAGGCGTGGGGCTAACGTTGGGTACTTTTCATGTGTTACCGTCCCAAGCAGACCCAGCGCCGACTGTGGTCAGGGGTGAGGATGATATGACTATACCAACCCCAATATCAGATATCATCCCTCAACAGGAATCCCCAGCAAAAGCGGCTATAGGTAGCACTAGCTTTGTTACCGCAGCTGTAAATCGTGTGGGAAATGCAGTGGTACGTATTGACACAGAACGCACCATTACTCGTCGCATCGACCCATTTCTGGAAGACCCATTCTTCCGTCGATTTTTTGGTGATATCCCCCAACAGTTACCCACTGAACAGTTGCGCGGTTTAGGTTCTGGGTTCATTATTGATAAACGTGGTCTGATTTTAACCAATGCCCATGTAGTAGACCAAGCTGATAAAGTCACAGTCCGCCTCAAGGATGGTCGCACTTATGAAGGCAAAGTTAAAGGGATTGATGAAGTTACAGACTTAGCAGTGGTGAAGATTAACCCTGACCAGGATTTACCTGTGGCGGCTTTGGGTTCTTCGGATACAGTACAAGTGGGAGACTGGGCGATCGCAGTGGGTAATCCTTTAGGATTTGATAACACCGTCACTTTGGGAATTGTCAGCACTCTCAAACGTTCTAGCGCCCAAGTTGGGATCGCTGACAAACGCTTAGACTTTATTCAAACCGATGCGGCGATTAATCCTGGTAACTCCGGGGGTCCACTATTAAATGAGCGTGGGGAAGTTATCGGCATTAATACTGCTATTCGTCCTGATGCTATGGGTATTGGTTTTGCTATTCCCATTGATAAGGCTAAGGCGATCGCTTTAAAATTGCAACGTGATGGCAAAGTGATTCACCCCTATTTGGGTGTACAAATGATTACTTTAACCCCCCAGCTAGCAAGGCAAAATAATCTTGACCCTAACTCTCCTATTCAAATCCCAGAAGTTAATGGTGTTTTAGTGATGCGAGTTATACCAGATTCACCTGCGTCAATTGCGGGTATCCGACGCGGTGATGTCATTGTACAAGTTGACCGGGAATCAGTCACCAGTGCTGATAATTTACAGAATCTTGTAGAAAATAGTCGCCTCGGTCAGGTTTTACAGGTTAAGGTGCAACGCGGTAATCAGATACAAGTAATTTCAGTCCGCACGGCTGAGTTACAAGATGCTGCTTAGTGGGTGTCAGCTAGGGTGGGCATCATGCCTACCCTGGAAGATGGATACTTGGAGTGGGAATTAATTGACCACAGATAAACCCAGATAAACACAGATTAATCCTGAGTTGGGCTGAGTAGAAACGGCTATATCTGGGAAATTTTTGTACATTTGAATTAGTAGTAATTTCACAATTAGCTAATGTTATATAGAAGGTTTGGCCGCACGGAATTACAGATGCCTGTTTTTTCTTGTGGGGGTATGAGATACCAGTTTAAATGGCAAGATGTGCCAGACTCGGAAATTCCTGCGGATAGTCAGGCTAATCTGGAAGCAACTATTCGCCGCGCGGTGGAACTAGGGATTAATCACATTGAAACGGCTCGCGGTTATGGGACATCAGAAATACAATTGGGAAGGATATTACCTCAGTTTCCCCGGGAGGAGATAATTGTACAAACGAAGGTCTGTCCGGTTGCAGATGCCGACGAATTTCGCCAAACCTTTGAACAATCACTACAAAATCTCCAGTTAGATTACGTTGATTTACTGGGATTACATGGCATTAATCATGGGGAATCTTTGGATCATAGCATCCGTCCTGGTGGCTGTTTAGAAGTGGCGCAGCAGTTACAAAAAGAGGGAAAAGTCAAATTTATCGGCTTTTCTACCCATGGTTCTAAGGACTTGATTGTAGAAGCAATTAATACCAATAAATTTGATTATGTCAATCTACATTGGTACTACATTAATCAATGGAATTGGGAGGCAATTACAGCGGCTCAACATCACGATATGGGGGTATTTATTATTAGTCCCTCAGATAAAGGGGGGATGCTATATAAACCACCACAAAAGTTAGTTAATCTTTGCGCTCCCTTAAGTCCCATGGTGTTTAATGATTTGTTTTGTCTGAGTCATCCAGAAGTCCATACTTTGAGTTTAGGTGCTGCTAGACCCCAAGATTTTGATGAACATCTCAAGAGTTTGGAATATTTAAACCGGGCAGAGGAAATTCTGCCGCCAATTTTGCGTAAGTTAGAACAAGAAGCGATCGCTACTTTAGGAGAAGACTGGGTAAAAACTTGGGATAGTAACTTACCCACCTTTGAGGAAACACCAGGACAGGTGAATATTCCTGTGATTTTGTGGTTGTTAAATTTAGCGATCGCCTACGATTTAATTGACTATGCTAAAATGCGCTACAATCTCTTAGGTCACGGTAGTCACTGGTTTCCAGGTAGTAAAGCAGACCGCTTAGAGGAACTAGACTTACGACCATCTCTGGCCAATAGTCCCCACGGGGATAAAATTCCTCATAAGTTAGCACAAGCCCATGAAATGTTAGCTGGTGCGGAAGTCAAGCGGTTATCTCAAACTTGAACTACTCACCTCAATAATAAATTGTTTCTCTTTAATTCATGTCTCCACTTGCTGGGGACATTACAGTAACCAACGGGCGTGAGGGAATATCCTCAGAATGAAATAGTTACCCATAGTTATTCACTAAGGGGTTCTAAGACTTTCGGTGTTTTCTGCTATGCGCCGAGTATTTTCAGCCGTGTGAAAAGTGACAATTAACGTCTCTAAACCAGCTCTACTTAATGTTACATAAAATAAAAAAACCATCGGAGCAATCAATAAACTCAGAATCCCCGGACTGAATCCCAGATTGAATCCCCCTGAAATAATTACTAGGGATACTGAACCAGCCACGAATATAGATACGGCGTACAAAATACGAATTATTCTGAAAATAATAAATTCTGAAAAGGAAAAATCAAAAAGTACTGTGATAAAGCCTTTAGTTTTCCCCATAATCGATCCAACTCCTGATCACAACCAAAATTCCTGTTCTTAATTTTAAGACAAAATAAAAGTGTAAATTTCTTCCGATCTTAATCTTATAATTACTTAACAGATTTTACCAATATTTAATTTTATTTAAGAGGATGTTTTAAAAGTCCCTCATGATGTATCAAAAATTTTAGATCCCCCTAAATCCCCCTTGAAAAGGGGGACTTTGATTCTAGTTCCCCCCTTATTAAGGGGGGTTAGGGGGGATCTGCAAGTGTATAAAGTCACCAT
>NZ_JANQDG010000015.1:0-14458 GCF_029891665.1 Anabaenopsis sp. FSS-46
GTATTGAATTAAGACTATTGCCAACGCGAAAACCAAGCAATGATAGCGGTAGTCTTTCTTGTAAATCTTAAGAGAAATATCGCGTCTGGCTAAGGCGTGCAAGTCTACTAAGGGATAACCGCTCCCATGCTCCCGTTGAAGTAGAAAGTAAAGTCTAGCTTTGTCTAGGTTTTATCTAGCAGAACTGTCTCATCTTCACTGGTAGATCATAGATACTTGCTTAAATGTGATTTAAATGATGAGTATGAAATTTCAACTGTTATTAGGCTCTTTGTTTTCCCAGCTTAAAGTACGTCATTGGTGGATAGGCATCTTTTTGTGGATGGTTTTAGTCGCCCCGGCTCAAGCGTCTATCATCCTGCGCGTGGCAATTGAGAGGGGAGTTAATCAAGTCAAGGTGGGTAGTTCCACAACTGCACTTGTCAAGGATAGTAGAGGCCGGACTCTGGGACAATTACCCGCTATGAGTTCATTTGAGGCCCAAAGTATCCCCGGTGGTGTGGCTCTCAATAGGTGGCAATCTGGCTTATTTTGGATTGAGCCGACAAATCAGGGATTTGTTTATATTGGCGATCGCTGGTATCGTGGCAGAACCTTGGTTTTGCCTACAGATAAAGGGTTAGATGTCGTTAACTGGGTTGATTTAGAAGAATATCTTTACAGTGTCATCGGTGGCGAAATGGATTCTAGATGGCCTCAGGAAGCCCTCAAAGCCCAGGCCATAGCTGCTCGCACCTACGCACTTTACAAGCGCAGGGAACAGCGCAATCATCCCACTTATGACTTAGGGGCTACTCCGGACCGGTGGCAAATTTATCAAGGAGTCGCTAAGGAATCTCCTGCTATTTACGCGGCCGTTGATTCTACAGTTGGGAAAGTATTAACACATAACAATCAAATTATTCTCTCCGCGTTTCACGCCTGTTCTGGGGGGCATACTGAAAATGTCGAAGATGTTTGGGGAAAACGCCTAGCTTACTTGCGTGCTGTTCAAGACTACGATCAAAATATCAGCGCTTGTAACTGGGTGCAAACCTTTTCCCCCGATGAAATTAGCTCGAAAATTTCCGGTATTGGTAACATCAAAGATATGATTCCACAAGCCTTCTCACCTTTCCGCAGTGTGAAAGCGTTAAAAATTGTGGGTGAGCAAGGTACAAGAGTACTCAGAGGGGAAGAGGTGCGAACTGCACTCAAACTCCGAAGCACGCGCTTTAATATCACTAGAGGCACAAATGGTAATTTTGTCCTCCAAGGTCTAGGGTTTGGTCATGGCTTAGGAATGAGCCAGTGGGGAGCCTATAATCTGGCTCGACAAGGAGCCAACCACCTGCAAATTTTAGGACATTACTACCAAGGGGTAACCCTGACCCCAATTAAGACCAAGTAAGTTACTGCACCACTATCTTAGCATTTATGAGGATATGTAATCTATTATTAGCAAATAACTAGCTATTGGCTAGCCCTCAAGCTCTTGGTCGATTAAGTCGGTTTCGGTGGAATAAACTAAATCTTCACTACTGATGACTTTTTCTGTAGCGAATTGCTGTGCGTAGTTGATTTTTCGCTGTAAAGTCTCCTCTGGATTTGCTAATAGTTGAGCCTGATACAAGCGATCGCGATTGCGTGCAGCAATTTTTTGATTGCGCCATTGAATCCAAAAATAACGCACTAAGGGGATACCTAAGAAACCCGCACCATAACCCAACAATAGCCAATAAATCCCTTCTACAAAAGCTACTAATCCCCCCAATTGCGCCGCTGCTGTCCCATCGGCTATTAAACCTCCCAATATTAAAGCCGCCACAAAATTGACTACACCCAAACCTGCAGCCAGGATAATTTGTCCTGCACCTGCAGCACTAAAACGCCAAGGATATTCTTCTAAATGGGTGGGTACTAACTCAGGGCTTGTTTTCTTGGCTTTAACTTGCAGCTCTGGGAAATAATAGACAATGTGCCCTTCTGGGCTGACCTCTGGTTGTCCATTAAAACGAGTCAGCACAGGCAGCATATAATCTTCATACTCCCGTGTATAAGTTTCCCCAAGGTCATCCAGATAGGGAGCAATTTGTTCTGCTACCACCGCACCATGATTATTCCCAATCACAGTCGCGATTTCTTGCCATCGCCGTTGTTCTAAATTAGCATTTGGATTACCATCGCCAAATAAAAAGGAAAATACAGCCTCAAAGAAATTCAAGTTACTTCCTTGCTGTCTTTGGTAATGCCGTTGCTGGGAGCGGGTGCTATAATCGGGGCTGAAGTACCAAAATAAATCTGGGAATGGAAAAAAGAATAACCCACCACCCCCAGAACTGCGGCCCCGATCATTGTCATTGCGATCTGAACTCCCGGCATTCACAATGATAATGATCGTCACAGTGATCAGGACAATAGAAAGAATTAAGAAAATACCAAAAGAAATGCGAATTAGGTAAAAAAGAACTGCCCAGACCTTTTTCCACCATTCCTGCAACCGCATCTGAAAGTATTTATTACGTAAGATTTCGCGGAAATTTCGCGGAAACAGGTAAACAATATCGCCTGTTTCTGCTACTTGTAAATGTCCGCCCGCATCAGAAGCCAAGGCTAATAAACCTTGTCCCGCCTCCGCTACACTCAAGCCACCCTGACTTGAGACATCACCAACAGTCACTCGGTAACCGAGTTTTTCTACAGCTTGCATGATGGTGGGATTGGGAGTCACTATTCTTCCCTCCTGTGAGAATTTACCTGTATCCCTCTTTCAGTATAGAGTTTTATTCTCATGTTTCCCCTGTGAGTTCCTGGTACTGCCTTCATGTTATGATTATGGCGCTTGGCTTGGTTAATCAGCAATTTTTCTGTTCTAAGTATGGTTCAGTATACTCTCGCTCAAAGTCCAGAAATTATGCTCACTGTTTCTGGAAAAGATTCAGCCAAAGCCCGTGATAAAGCCATGGATCAGCTGATGGAATTAATGGATGCTGGTAAGTTACCCACAGAATTGGAGGAGGGGTTTGGCCCTCAACAATTAATTGAGGTGAAGCCACAGACAAATTTTTCTGTCAGTGGTGAGGACAGTATTACAGAAGCTGTTCAGATTTTGAATAATCTCGCCACACTCAAGCTGAAGGTGCAGGAATCACGCGCCGAAGCCCTAGAAATTCGTCACGCTGTTGATGTTTTGTTTTCAGATAATCCGGTAACTGAAGAGGAAATTAATCGCCTCAAGGAAGGTTTTAAAGTCCTAAAAAACTTTGCCCAGGCTAATTTACGCTACCAGGAAGCTAGAGCTAAAGCCGAACACGCGCGGCAAATTTTAGATCAAGCTTTAAAGTCCCCCTAACAATAAATAAAAAAATAAGGAGCAGATTAATCTACTCCTTATTTACTGGGGCGCTAGGATTCGAACCTAGGGATGGCGGGACCAAAACCCGCTGCCTTACCGCTTGGCTACGCCCCAATGATTCACACTATGACAATATAGCAGCCTAACCAGGGGTAATGTCAAGTACCTTGACGAGAAATTTCCGAAAAATTTCCCCCTCTAAATTTTTTTGATTTACCAGTTGCAAATTCAGTTAAATAGGATATAATAGTAAAGTTGAAACCAAGGGCGGGTGGCGAAACTGGTAGACGCACCACACTCAAAATGTGGCGGCCTTGCGGTCATAGGAGTTCGATTCTCCTCCTGCCCATTAATTACAAAGTCAGATGAACAGATCCAACGTCTAAAGTTAGGTTAAACCGAGCAAATAAGCAAGCAATGCAACTCAAAAGATGGGAATCTCCCCGCAGAGAAGGGAGAAACGATAAAGGTAGGGGCGGTTCTGCGAGAAAACGCCAATTGAAAAAGCAAAGACAAATGTTACGCCAAAAACTCAAACAAGCTGACAAAGCACCGAAAGGGGGAAGAGAAAAAATCTTCCCCTTTTTTTTG
Source organism: Anabaenopsis sp. FSS-46 (assembly GCF_029891665.1). Lineage (NCBI taxonomy): Bacteria > Bacillati > Cyanobacteriota > Cyanophyceae > Nostocales > Nodulariaceae > Anabaenopsis > Anabaenopsis sp. FSS-46. The sequence continues at coordinate 3,926 of NZ_JANQDG010000015.1, forward strand.
GTGTTGTCCTATCCTACCAATTGCGCCATCCTCCAGGGGATGTAACCTCACTGGTAGATTTTCCATGATTTTGCAATAAAGATTGATATTCTTGGCTGCTAGACCAACGGTCAATTTCTCTAGCTCTTAGAACTGGGACTGGATGAGTTAATTGGGATGTGCGAGTGGCTTTGACCATTTCCCCCATTTCGGTTTTACTAATGTCATCGTAAGCACGAGCTTGGGCGACAAAGGCCTCTAAATTAAGTTGTGGTGCTAGGGTAGGGGAACCACCGGCTAACTTCATTAAGACTGACATCACAACTTTGGGGTCTTGGGTGGCGAGTAATGCAGCGCGATCGCAGGTAAACTCAGCACAGCGTACCCATTCTAATAATTGTGTTTGTATGGCTTGGGCGATAAAAGTACCCACATTGGGGACAATTGCAGCTGCTAAGACCAAGAGATTCACAGGTGTTAAATAAACGCTGTGGTCACACTTAAGATGTCCTAATTCATGGGCGATCACCGCCTGTATTTCCTGTGGGGTCAACAGTTCCACCAAAGAAGTATGGAGGACAATAAAAGGCTGCTTACCCCGCATAGCAAAAGTATAAGCATTAGGAGCCGGATGTTGGCGGATATATAACTGGGGAGGGTCTATATCCAAGATTTTGCAGGCTTCTAACAATAATTGGTATAAATCAGGCAATTGTTTTTCACCCACCAACACACTGGAGGCAATATTTTCCACATAAAAAACCTGTTCGGCGACCGGTCCGAGCCAATTTCGCACCATCATATCCAGACCTGGTATCTGCTTGAGAGATGTGGTGGCTTGTAGGTCTAATGGATGACGAAAGGAGTCAGCTTTTAAGCCGATGAGCGGAGTTTTGAACAAGGACATGATATAACAACCTGAAAAAACAGAAGATCAACAGCCTCCCACAGCTAGTATAACGAGTGCTGAGTCCTGAGTGCCAGTCCCCAGTCCCCAGTACCCATTCATTACCCCTGATCCCCGAGTACGCCAGTTTAGGCTGGGGGAGTACTGCTGCTAGGAGTTAATTCCGGATCTTGTGGTACAGCAACCACGCGCAGTATTTTCGCCCCTAGTTGCTGTAATTTCAGATCAATTCGATCATAGCCGCGGTCAAGATGCTGTAATCCCTGAAACGTCGTTTCTCCTTCAGCAGCCAGCCCTGCTAAAACTAATGCTGCGGAAGCCCGTAAATCTGCGCCTATAACTGGTGCACCGGATAAAATCGGCACTCCCCGCACAAAGGCAGTATTACCCTTGACCCGAATATCTGCTCCCAAGCGATTCAACTCGGACGCATGACCCAGCCGATTTTCAAACACCGATTCATTAATCAGGCTATCACCCTCAGCCACACTCAGTAAAGCCATAAATGGCGCTTGCATATCCGTGGGAAAACCAGGATGGGGTAAAGTTTCAATATCCGTAGCTCTGAGGCTGGATGCGGGGAGGATACGTAAGCAGTCTGGTGCATCTTGCATGATCGTTAAACCCATTTTCCGCAATTTAGCAATTACTGGAATTAGGTGGTTTGGTAACACTGGAGACATACTAATTTCTGAACCAGTCATAGCTCCCGCTACTAAGAACGTTCCGGCCTCAATGCGATCGGGAATAATACTGTAGTCGATAGAATGTAACTTGGTCACACCCACTATTTTAATCTGACTACTGCCAGCACCCTGAATCTTAGCCCCCATACCGTTACAAAAATTAGCCAAATCCACGACTTCTGGCTCTCGTGCCGCGTTTTCAATAATGGTTTCCCCATCCGCGAGGGTGGCGGCCATCATTAAAGTTTCCGTAGCTCCGACACTGGGGCTATCTAGGTAAATTTTAGCCCCTTTTAACCTACCACCACTCCCCGGAACATAAGCATGACAAATGCCATGTTCAATCCGCACTTGAGCCCCCATGGACTCGAGTCCGCGCACATGTAAATCCACTGGTCTAGCTCCAATGGCACAACCACCTGGTAATGGCATTTGTGCTACCCCCAGCCGAGCCACAATCGCCCCAATGGCAAAGAAACTGGCCCTTAATTGGGTAACTAATTCGTAAGGAGCTGTTGATGTGGTAATTTCCCTGGCGTTGATATCTAAAATGTCACCTTCTCTGGTGAGGCGAACACCTAAAGCTGACAAAACCTCACTCATTCTTTCTACATCCGCCAGTAATGGAACATTGCGGATGCGACAATCGCCTGAACACAGCAAAGATCCAGCCATAATCACTAGTGCGGAATTTTTAGCCCCACTGATTTTCACATGGCCTCGTAAAGGATGCCTACCCCGTATTTGCAAGACTGAGGAGTCTGCTTCCTGAGAAATCTTGGCATCTGGTAAGCTGCTAGAAGGATTAATAAGCCTACCTCCAAAAACAATACGTAATTTTATAGGTTAGAAGTTGGTTTTGATTCTACAGTAAAGAGTTAATTTGTCTACATTTTCTTAGACATCTTGTATTAATAAATTTGAATTCACAGGTTCCTTAAGGTCTATAAACATTCTGAAGTAAGCTTTGTGAGGTGGTCAGAGTTACCCCAGTCTAGGTTAAAAGAATAATTTAGGGATGGTACTTGACAAAAATAAATATTTAAGTGACAATGATGAATCGTTGATCAAAATGAATGCCAGCGGAACTGGCGGAATTGGCAGACGCGCTAGATTCAGGTTCTAGTGCCGCAAGGCTTCCGGGTTCAAGTCCCGGGTTCCGCATAAGTGTTTGATTGTGAAATTCTTTTGAAATTGGGCTAATCCAAAATCAAAACTATCTAATTGTGTTAACTAGTCTCCAAAACCCTTTAGTCAAGCAAATCCGCAAGCTGCACTCTACCAAAGAGCGTCATAAGCAAGAATTATGTTTACTGGAAGGAACACACCTGTTGCAGGAGGCTTGCCAGGTGAATTACCCACTAGTAACAGTCTGCTGCACGCCAGAATGGCAAATTTCCCACCCGGTAATCTGGGAAGCAGCTTGTAACCACAGTGAAAGGGTAGAAATCGTTAGTAAGGAAATTTTAGAGGCGATCGCTACCACAGTGCAACCAGATGGTGTAATTGCCACGGCAAAACGACGGATTAATCAAACTCAAGTGCCGTTTACTGGTTTAGTCCTCGCCCTGGAAACTATTCAAGACCCAGGTAATCTAGGGACAATAATTCGCACGGCTGCGGCCACTGGCGCTACGGGGTTATGGCTGAGTCGTGATAGTGTAGATGTAGACAGCCCCAAGGTTTTACGTGCCTCTGCAGGACAGTGGTTTCGCGTCAACACAGCGGTAACCGAAGATTTGCAAGGGACAGTCAAACAAAGTCAGCAAGCCGGAATGCAGGTAGTAGCAACTCTACCCACGGCAAATTTAACCTACTGGGATGTAGACTGGCGAAAACCGAGTTTAATTTTACTGGGGAATGAAGGGGCTGGGTTGTCGCCAGATTTAGCCGCAATGGCAGACCAGCAAGTGAAAATACCCCTGAGTCCAGGAGTAGAGTCTTTGAATGTGGCGATCGCAGCTGCTTTAATGTTATATGAGGTGCAACGGCAAATAACCTACCAATAACCTACCAATAATTTAGATGCGTGACTTTCAGCTGTAATTACTCTCAATGCGATTACGAATTGACATTAAATGTGATTGGGTATTAACGGGGGTGCGGGGCGCTGGTAATTCACTGTTAGGCCAAGTAGGTAAATCATTGCAAGGACATAACAAAGCCGGCATTCCTAAGTTACGCTTGGGTATTGGCATCTGACAACGGCCACAAGGTAAAAGTTCCCAAGCTGGTGTTAGGAGTTCGCTAATGGTTTCATAAGTGCCATCAAGGTAACATTCGCCAGTTGTCTGAGAGATAATTTTTTGCCAACATTCTTCAAATTCATCACTGTAGCCATCATCCTTCAGCACAGGTACGGGCAAAAAACTTGCCTGACCGTTGCCCGTTAACACCTTCTTACCCAACTGAAACCAGTAGGCAAGATACTCTCTTACTTCTTTTTGAGTTGCCATAGGATGATCTTAAATTTTTACAGGGGATTTTTGAAGGGGGAATGTTTAATTTCAAATTAAGATTTTAGTAGTGGTACAGTAACTGACAGGGCGCTGAGGAGATGGTCATAATGGTGTACCCAAAAGGCTGAGATTGAGAACATGACCACCCGTAACTAAATAAACAGGTTCACAAACAGCACCTAACTGGCGGACAAGACAACCCAAGCGATCGCGAAACTGGCGACCAAGAGGGTAAGCTGGAACCACACCCCAACCGGTTTCCTCCGCCACAAATATAATATTTGCTGCTACCAGTGGCAGTGTTGCCAATAACTCTGTTAGAGTGTTTCTCCAAGTATCTTCATCTTGTTCGAGAAGATTAGCGACCCAAGTACCCAAAGAATCAATCAAAAGGCAGGTATTTGGCTGGGCATCTGCTAGAGTAGTCGATAATTCTACAGGTACCAAAAGCGTTACCCAATGTGAGGGACGACGTTTTTGGTGTTCTTGAAGACGCTGTTGCCATTCTGTATCCTCTGGGTTTTCAGTGGCTGTAGCGACGTAAACCACCGGTTTACCAGACTTTATAGCCAGAGTTTCCGCCCATTCACTTTTACCAGACCTTGCTGGTCCTGTAACTAAGATGACTTTGCCCAAAACTGTATCCTAATATAACGGTTATCCCAACGACTGCATTCTGAACTCTTCCAAACTAGTGGAAACATGACATTTCAGGATATTTTTATGAAAACAGGTTTAAAACGTATTGAAGCCACTTTACATGATTTAGGCAATCGCAGTACTACAACCACCCCAGCGGGTGATTCGTTAAAGTCGTCTTTCTCCTTTAGGATTAGCACCGGGGGGGCGGAATCTACCTCACGTAAAAAAGACACCGAGGAACTAGGCGCAGTATCCCCTAGTGAGCATTCGGGCGTTGAGAATTTAGTTGGACAACATCACTGTGTGCAAACCTTTCCCGCCCATCAGATGGGTGGCAAAACCCCGAACTTACCCAAATTTAAACATCCTAGCTTTAGTAGTCATCGCCACGGCGCTAATCCGGCATTAGCCACGAATATACTGCAAGACATAGGGCAACATATCACTGGTTGGCAAACAGAACTACAAACAATAATAGAACAGATTCAAAAGATTTACTTAGAAGGACCGATTATTAATGGCTGGTTAGAATCCCATGTCAAAGAACCAGAACCGGGAGGAACTGCGACACTCCGCCATGGGGAAGTTGACCGCCTGATGGAATATGTAGAGGAGATTTGTAGAAATTCTGATCAATCCCCCCGCACTGGTTATAATCTTTGTGGTTTGGATGCTGCTGGTAAAGTTTGGTCACGTCCTTGTCCAGCAGATGAATTACCCATAGTGAGTGTGGCGATCGCCCGTTACCAAAAATTACGTCAACTTTTAGGGCGCAAACAATATCTAGAAACCCGCCTCAGTCAATTGGCGCAAAGTTTGATAGTTTTACACAGTAGTTTGCAAGATTGACGCTCCCACGCCCAGAAGCACTTGCACTCAGCTTGTACTGAGCGCAGCCGAAGTGCGTGGGATTGTTGCTGCATCCAACCGACTGTTTTTGCTGGATTTGACACTCCCCACGTCTAAAGCCGGGGGATTCTTGAAGAGTCCACAAACTGACCTTCAATGGTGCTGGCAAAAACACCCTACACGCTCAAAACAACTACCAGGACAAAAGGTATTGCAATTGCGCTTACTTTTTTTTGCTTTGGTGAGTCCATCGCAATGCCAGTTAGGTACGCTCAACATCCTGCCATTATTTGCCCTTTAACTATTCCAAATCAAGTTGGATATGTCCGTTGCCGGGATTTCTCCGCACTAGGATGTTTCTTTACGTAGATGGTTGTTCTTACTCCCTTTCACTATTATACCACTGTGGCTAAAGCCAGTCAATCGTTCTAATGCGACTAAAGTCGCTATCGACTTATCCCCATGTCTAAAAGCCATTGGCTCAGGTCTCGTTTTATGGTCAACAACAGATAAATATTACTAATCAATAGCTTGAGAAATTGAAATTTTACTAATATTGGTTTTTAGTTCAAAATAAAAGAATACTGAATTTCCCATATTTTTGAGGTGAAAATCAATGGTCATACTTACAGAAGATACTCAAGCTATTAATGTAGGACGTTTGACCGTTCAAACGGTAGAAATTGCCTCTAAAACAACTGCTATTCGTTGTCTTGATTGGGATAGGGAACGTTTTGATATCGAATTTGGTTTACGAAATGGAACAACATATAACTCTTTCTTAATTCAAGGTGAAAAAATTGCTTTAGTTGACACCTCACATCGCAAATTTGAGCAACTATATCTTGAGATAGTTGCAGGTTTAATTGATTTAAATAAAATAGACTACTTGGTTATTAACCACACCGAACCAGACCATAGTGGTTTAGTTAAGGATCTTTTGCAGTTAGCTCCTGAGATTACTGTTGTTGGGTCTAAGGTAGCAATTCAGTTTCTCGAAAATATGGTTCACCAGCCATTTAAATCATTGTTGGTCAAAAGCGGACAGTGTTTAGATTTAGGTAATGGTTACCAATTAGAGTTTATATCCGCCCCTAACTTACACTGGCCTGATACAATTTTGACCTACGAGCACAAAACAGGGATTCTCTATACCTGCGATGTGTTTGGGATGCATTATTGTGATGACCATACCTATGATGAATATTTCTCTACTATTGCAGGAGATTTTAAATATTACTATGACTGTCTGATGGGACCCAATTCGCGGTCAGTTTTAGCAGCATTAAAACGGATTGAAAATTTAGAAATAAATACCGTAGCTACAGGTCACGGACCTTTGTTAAGGCATCATATTTCTGACTGGTTAGAGAATTATAAAACTTGGAGTTTAGCCAAGGCTAAAACAGAGATATTGGTGGCTTTATTGTATGCTGAAGATTACGGTTATGGTGAACATTTAGTGCATACTTTGGGACATGGATGTACTAAAACAGGTGTAGCTGTAGAACTAATAGACATTAATACTGCTGAATTACAAGAAGTTAGAGAATTGGTATCTCAAGCTGCTGGGATAGTGATTGCTATGCCATCCCAATATTCAGTGACGGCGCAATCTGCTTTAAATACTATTTTGGCGGCTGTACATCAGAAGCAGGCTATAGGTTTATTAGAATCTGGTGGCGGAGAAGATGAGCCTGTTTATCCCTTACGCAATAAGTTTCAAGAGTTAGGATTAGTTGAAGCATTCCCTCCGATTTTAATTAAAGAGATTCCAGGACAAAGAACAGAAAAATTGTGTGAAGAAGCAGGTACAGATATGGGTCAATGGTTGACCCGTGACCGACAAAGCCGGGGTAGCGATCGCAGTAGTAAAAAAATTCAATCCATTAACAGCAACTTAGAACAAGCCCTAGGCAGAATTAGCTCAGGATTATATATTGTTACTACGCAAAAAGGGGAGGTTCAAAGTGCAATGTTGGCTTCTTGGGTGACACAAGCAAGTTTAACGCCTTTAGGAGTTGCCATTGCTGTGTCCAAGGAAAGAGCTATTGCATCTTTAATGGAACTGGGCGATCGCTTTGTTTTAAATGTCTTGGGAGAAGATAACCATCAAGGATTAATCAAACATTTCCTGAAACGGTTTGCTCCGGGTGCTAATCGCTTTGAAGGAGTGAAAACTTATCCAGCAAGTAATGGTTCTCCCATCTTGGCTGATGCTTTAGCCTATATGGAATGTGAAATCACTAGCCGGATGGATTGTGGTGACCATTGGGTTATTTACAGCACTGTTAAAACTGGCAGAGTAGCCAATGTTAACGCTTTAACTGCTGTTCATCACCGCAAAATCGGCAATCATTACTAAATCAGTAACTCAGAATTTTCAATTACAGCCCAATCCCCAATTTTCATTGATCTAGAAATCCGGTTTGGTTTCTGAATTGATTTGTCTAAGTAGGGAACAGGTAAGAAGAATTGCCGTGTATACTGAGTCTGGTTGAAAAATCACATAGGAGTCCTATATGTACAAACCTGTTCTGGAAGATAGTGAAATTTCTGTTTACGAAATCAATCGGTGTCGCATCGTCCGCACATTGGAATTTATCCAAGATGTGATTGTAGTTTCCTTGTGTATGGGTTTATTTAGCTTCATGGTAATCCAAGTGTGGGATATGTTTCTCTCCCTGCTTCCTCCTTTAGATTTCCATGTTGTGACCGCCGATATTTTGTTTTTACTGATTTTAGTGGAATTATTCCGACTACTGATTATTTACCTGCAAGAACAACGCATATCTATTGGAGTAGCTGTAGAAGTTGCTATCGTCTCCGCTTTAAGAGAAGTGATTGTTAAAGGTGTACTAGAAACCGATTGGAGCCAAGTTTTAGCGACTTGTGCCTTTTTGCTAGTCCTGGGGGTACTGTTAGTTTTGCGAGTTTGGATACCGCCTACTTTTGAAGGTATAGACCCAGAAAAACAATATAGCAATCGCTATCAACAAAAGTTAGTGATTAAGAACTGAAAGAACACAGGAGAGTATTATGACTATTGCGACATTCAGTCGTCCCAGAGACGTACAAGTGGCAAATATTGGGGAAAATACGCTCATTTTGCGATCGCGTACTTGGGAACGCCTAAAATTTGAAGTTGAGTACTCCCGTCAAAAAGGGACTACAGCCAATTCTTATCTAATTCAGGCTGACAAAAAAGCTTTAATTGACCCTCCTGGTGAATCTTTTACAGCTATTTACCTAAAGGAACTAGAACAATATCTGGATTTCACTACCCTTGATTACATTATTCTCGGTCACGTGAATCCTAACCGCCAAGTTACCCTCAAAAAGTTACTTTCCCTTGCACCGCAAGCTAAGTTAATTTGCTCTCGTCCTGCTGCAAATGCTTTGAAAAGTGCTTTTCCTGAGTGGGAATCACGCATTCAAGCTGTGCGTTTTGAAGATACTTTAGATTTAGGACAAAAACATCACCTGTCATTTATTACAGTTCCTACTCCTCGTTGGCCTGATGGTCTTTGTACCTATGACCCTGGAACTAAGATTTTATACACAGACAAATTTTTTGGCGCTCATATTTGCGAAGATACCTTATTTGATGAAGATTGGAAAAAATTAGACGCAGAACGTCATTATTTCTTTGACTGTCTTCATGCACCCCAAGGGAAACAAGTTGAAGCAGTTTTAGATAAATTGGCTGTTTTGCCGGCTAGATGTTATGCTCCTGGTCATGGACCGGTGGTGCGTTACAGTCTGAGTCGTTTTACTTATGATTACCGTCAATGGTGTCAAGCACAGAAATCTCAAGATTTAAGGGTTGCTTTGCTTTATACTTCTGCTTATGGTAGTACGGCAATTTTAGCTCATGCCATTGCTCAAGGTTTGATTGCAAATCATGTCAATGTTGAGTCTATCAATTGTGAATTGGCAGACCCCACAGAAATTACCCGTATAATTGAAGCCAGCGATGGTTTTATTATCGGGTCTCCGACTTTAGGGGGTCATCCACCTACCCAAATTCAAACTGCTTTAGGGATAGTTCTTTCAACAGCGGCGAAAACCAAGTTAGCAGGGGTGTTTGGCTCCTACGGTTGGAGTGGCGAAGCTATAGATTTAATTGAAAGCAAACTGAAAGACGCTAACTACAGTTTAGGCTTTGAAACTATTCGGGTGCGCTTTAGTCCCACACCAGAAACTGTTCAACACTGTCAGTCAGCAGGTGCGACTTTTGCCCAAAACTTAAAGAAAACAAAGAAACTGCGGACTCTCCGCCAAGTGGTGACGGAAGCGAAAATAGATCGTACTGAACAAGCTGTAGGAAGGATTATTGGTTCTTTATGTGTGGTGACAACTCGTGATGTAGAAAGCCATAAAGGTATTTTAACCTCATGGGTATCTCAGGCAACGTTTAACCCACCAGGAATTATAATTGCCATTGGTCAAGACCAAAATGCAGATTTAATGCGTCAACCCGGCGACAAATTTGTGCTGAATATTCTCGAAGAAAATCGAAATTTACGGCGTTATTTCTGCCGTCAAAGCACAATAGGGGAAAATCCCTTTAACAATCTTGAGACAAAGGTGGCTAATAATGGTTGTTTGATTTTAACTCAAGCATTAGCTTATCTGGAATGTACTGTGACCAACTTACTCGAATGTGGCGACAGATACTTAATTTATGCTGTTGTGGAGGAAGGTGAATTGTTAGAACATAATGGTATGACTGCCGTTGAACATCGCAAATCAGGTAGTCATTATAACAAAAATGCCGAAAAACCTGGAGTAATAGGGGCATAGCGCCCTATTTCGTACTTTAGAGGATGTCTGAAAGGATGTTTGATTTGGTTTAAGGTTGCTGTACAGAGTTTGTGAAATTATAGACAAATCTACAAAGTCACTTTACCAGGAGTAAACCTGATTGGAGTTACTCCTAACCCCTCTATCCCGTCTGCAAAAGCGTTCAGGACTGCTTTTCTTAATATGTTGTACGCCCCATTTAAAT
>NZ_JANQDG010000016.1:0-74691 GCF_029891665.1 Anabaenopsis sp. FSS-46
CAAGATATGCCACTAAAAGAAAGAATTTACAACTGTGGAAGTTGTGGTCATTCAATGGACAGGGATTTAAACGCAGCAATTAACTTATCGAGGTTGGCTAAACCTTGAAAGCTTACTGAGGGATAACCGCTCCCATGCTCCCCTTGAAGTAAGAAATAAATGTCTAGACTTGTCTAGGATTTATATAGCAGCAAGATTTACCGGAAATCACCGCAGTACCCGCCTATAATGTACCCCTAGGTGAAGCCCAAGTCGGTAATCAATGGATTGCTCATCCTTTAATTGGTCAAGATGCCTTCCGTACTGAAATGATACCAGCCGATGGGGAAGGCGATCGCCTACCTGGTAAAAATACTATGGTCGTCCAGTTGCTAGATGAACCGGTAAATCTGTATGATACAGTGATTTTGGCAGGTTGTGCGCCGGCTTTATCCCTATGGGCGCGCGCTGCGGAACGTTGGCATCCTCACCTGCGAGTACACTGGATTTTAGATAACAGTATGACAGCATTGCACCGACTGCGCCGGGGGGAAGTTCATCTGGCGGGTATGCATATGTACGATTCCCAGACGGGAGAATATAATACACCCTTTGTGCGTTCCATAATCAAAGATGCGACGACGGTATTAATTAACCTGGGTATCTGGGAAGAGGGAATGCTCACCCAACCCCATAATCCCTTGGGATTAAAAAGTATTGCAGATTTAGCCCAGCCTGGGGTCACCATTGCTAACCGCGAAGCTGGGTCAGGTAGTCGCCAAGTATTAGAGCGATCGCTACAAGAGGCAAATATACCATTTACAGCCGTCAAAGGATTTGACCACATTCTCCACGGACACTTAGAAGTAGCCCAAGCAGTAGCTACGGGTAAAGTAACATCTGGTATCAGCACTGTATCTGTGGCCGCAGCCTTTGGCTTAGGATTCATCCCTTTACAACAATCAAGATACGACTTAGCTGTTCTCCAGCCATACTTAGATGAAGCCCCCGTACAAAAGTTACTGGGTACATTAGGACATCGGCGGGTACTCTCACAGCTAGAGGCTATTGGCGGTTATAATACCAGTCAAACTGGGGAAGTAGTGGCTACAATCGAAGCAATTACAGGTAATTCCTAATTCATGTTTGGGTGTTTTAGGTTCTCAGGAACTTTCAATTCTTTAACCCTCGGTGGTAATAATTCCCCCACCTCTTCCAGGGATTTGAAAACTCCATAAGCTAAATTGCTAATTTCAGGGGATGGTTGTTCAATATCGGGAACCATAATGGCACACATTCCCGCCTCAAAAGCAGCTTCCACACCCACACATGAGTCTTCAAACACTATACACTCTGCGGGCGCAATGTTCATGCGGTGACTCGCTTCTAGAAAAATATCTGGTGCTGGTTTACCCTCAGCTACATCTTCACTGGTGACTATTATGGTGAAATATTGCTTAATCCCCGCATTTGTTAAACGTCGGATGGCTCTAGTACGTCCCGTTCCGGTGGCTAATCCAATCATCATACCCAGGTCATTGAGTCTTTGCAGCAAATCTAAAACTCCTGGTTTCATTGGTAGACCTTCTCTTAATTCCCGCTCATCACCAATGGCGATACGTTGGGTGGTCACTGAGTCAAATGGTAAACTTTCTCCGTAAACTTTTTTGAGTAATTTTTCCCGCCATGATAAGTCTCGTCCTACCAGTGACCTGTATAAATTATCGCTCATTATATAGCCATGCTCTTTGAGCGCCTGTTTCCACGCCCATCGAGCAATACTTTCTGTATCAAATATCAGGCCATCCATATCAAAAATTGCGCCTCGGTAACTTGATAACACTTTGACGACCTCAATAGTTATTATATTTAACTATTTAACAATGTTTTGCCGCCACTAACAAACATCTGTAGGGTCTGATAGCAGAGCATGGCCTTAAGGATAAGGCTCTGTTCTTTTGAGAAAAGATTTACATATAGGACTCCTATTTGATTTTTGAACAAGACTCAGTACACACGGCAATTCTTCTTACCTGTTCGGTGTTCGGTGTGTTCCCTGTTCCCTACGTAAACAAATCAATTCACAAACCAAACCGGATTTCTATATAGCAATCCTAAATGATTCATGAACAATTTCTGTTCCCTGTTCCCTGATCCGGTGTTCCCTTTCCTCACTCATAATTTCTCAAGTCAAACCGGATTTCTATATTTTCTAAAAAAAATCTAAATTATCTCCCAAAGTCTTTGATAAGTAACATTGTTTACGGTATTCATATTCATGAATCAATTATTAGTAGATGAAGTGGTTATAAATAGGATTTAGGAGAATATTTTGAATAAGGATTTATTAGCTTTTTTAGCTAGTATAATTTTCAGTGTTCTCACCATAAACCTGATTAAAACACTGAATCTACCTACATTTCTTACTTTCAGTATTGCTATTTATTCCAGTTATATATTGATGTTTTTTATCCTATTGCATCATTATATTTCTCAACATAGAAAAAAAATTAAATAAATTTGTCTCTAGTCTCTGCGTTATGCCATGGTCTAATCTATGATGAGTGTTGACTGTTGACTGTAAGCAGTTGTATAAACCTATAACTTTGTTCCCATGCCTTTCCGTCAAACCTTATCAAAATCTGATATCGAACTTTCCTATTTAGAGTGGAAACAAGCAGAAGAACCTTTATTGTTATTGCATGGTTTAGCTGACAACGCTTTGGTGTGGTCTAGCTTGGGAGATGACCTAGCCCCACAATATCACATAGTTGCCCCAGATATGCGTGGTCACGGTGAAAGCAGCAAGCCAGAAGATGATTATACCTTTGCAAGTGCGATCGCAGACCTAGAAGCCCTCATGGATCATCTGGGATGGTCTTCTACCCATGTGGTCAGTCACTCTTGGACAGGAAAACTCGCCGCTATCTGGGCGAGAAAAAACCCGCAACGTTTACGCAGTATGGTTTTAGTTGACCCGATTTTTATCTGGAAAATGCCTAGTTTATTGCGGTTAACTTTCCCCCTGTTATACCGTTATCTATCTTTCCTCAAGGGTATGGGACCATTTGCTAGTTACTCCGAAGCTGAAGCACAAGCGCGTCAATTAAAACAATATCAAGGATGGAGTACTTTACAACAAAACGTATTTCAAGGGGGAATTGAACAAAAACCCGATGGGAGTTGGGGTAGTAAGTTTACTATAGCAGCTCGCGATCGCATTTTTGCAGATGTTATGTGTGTACCCGGTTTTATTTCCCCCGTTGATACTCCTACCCTGTTCATACAACCAGAACAAGGTCTCAACCGCCTCAACTGGCAAATTAAACCTTACAAAACTTATCTAAATAATTTGCGCCTTTGCCAAGTTCCTGGTAATCATTGGCCATTTTTGACAGAACCGGAAGCATTTAACCGGACTGTAGCAGCATTTCTAGCAGAACGTAAATAAAAGCAGCCTGACTTTGACATTATTTGATCATGAGCCTTTGTATTAATCCAGTTTGTCCTCAACCTCATCACCCAAATAATCAAGACCGGTTTTGTCAGAGTTGCGGTTCTTCCTTGGAACTACTAGGACGTTATCGGGTGCTCAGTTTGTTGAGTGACAAAACTGGGTTTAGTAAAGTCTACGCAGCCACCGAACAAAACACGCCTAAAATCCTCAAAGTCTTGAATCAAGAGTTATCAAATGACCCAGAAGCAGTAGACTTATTTTGCCAAGAAGCCTCTATTTTGTCAAGTCTGAATCATCCAGTTCTGCCCAAATTTGCCGGATATTTTCAGCATGAAACTAGAAATGGTTTGGTTCTCCACTGTATAATCATGGAAACAATGGAGCAGCCTCATTTGGATGTGTGGCTACAGCAGCAAAATAACCTGGGTTCACCAGGGGAAGCTGTGGATTGGTTAAGAAAATTTATACCTACAAATATCACCCCCACACAGCCATCAAAGAAAGTTCCTTTACAAGGACTATTAGCGGCTCTGTTAGCTTCTTTGGGGATTCTGGGTTTGATAGCTTTAGTGATATACTCTCCCCAGTTTGCCACCTTGACACCATCCACACAATCACCCCAAAGAAAAGGGATGGTTGATTACTTTCCTTATCAGGAAGGTATGGATAGTCAAGGGAAAACTGCTAAGTTTAATATAGCTGTTTTGTCAGTTAAATATAAATGGTTACCTGGTAGCAATTTTCAAGTTAAATATAATGATGAAATTATTAGTCTTGACCTTCTCAACTTAAAACTACAGCCAGAAAATATCCAGGAAATCATGCAAGAACCTAGTGAAATTATTGCTGTGGGTCTGGCGAATTGTGGCGGGAAACCAGGAGTTAAACAACGCCTGGCTTTAGAACGCGCCCAACAAATTCAAGGTTTAGCAACTAGATTATTTCAGAACACACCCAGCGTTAAAAGTTATCGTTTGTTAAACCTGGGTCAATTTCAAGCAAGCACCTGTCAGGAAAATCAGGACTTGACCGCATACCAAACAAGTATAATTATCATCGGGGTGAAGGAAGTACCAGCAGGTCTGATTTTAGATGAAGCCTTAAGAGATAGGTTAACCAATAAACCTTTCGCCGATTTTAAGTTAGAAAATTACTCTCTGGGTTCTATCGGGCAATTTAAAACTTTATTCAGTAAATAAAGGCAACTTAACCGTAAAAGTAGCCCCTAACCCTTCCCCGGTACTATGGGCTTCAATAGTACCCCCGTGTAATTCTACCAAATGACGAGCGATCGCTAAACCCAGTCCCAAACCAGTTTGTTGATGACTACACTCTGCCTGATGATACCGCTTAAACACGTGGGGCAGAAACTCCGGTTTAATACCCACACCAGTATCACTCACCTGAATACGTATTGAAGACTGATCATTTTTTGCTAGTTGTACTTGCACTTTGCCACCAGATGGGGTAAACTTAATAGCATTGGAAAGTAAATTACCTAAAACTTGTGACAATCGATGGGTATCCCCAACTATAGGGGGGATAGATTCATCAATCACAGACTCTAAATGAATGCCTTTACCACTGGCATCCGGGTAAACAGTTTCCACAGATGCTTTGACCAGACTCACCAGATTGACTGGGCGGAGTTCTATCTGTAGCTGACCCCGGAGGATACGGGTCATATTTAACAGATCTTCCAAAAGTTTAGACTGAGATTGAGCATTACGCTCGATAGTTTCTAAAGCTCTGTCAACTGTATCTGGAGGTAGTTCACGAGTCCGTAGTAATTTAGCCCAGCCGAGAATGGCATTAAGTGGCGATCGCAAATCATGAGATACCATAGCCACAAACTCGTCTTTAGTTTGGTTAGCCGTTTCCGCGGCCGTCCTGGCTGCTTGTTCGAGCTGTAACAGCCTATCCCGTTCAGCCTCTAGCTGCTTGTGCTGGTCTATGTCAGTGCTAGTACCAAACCACTTAATCACCAGTCCCTGGTCATTCTTAATTGGTAAACCCCTAGCTAAATGCCAACAATAGCTACCGTCAAATTTCCGGTAACGCGTTTCCGTGTTCATAGCTTCTCCTGTCTCCAAGGCTTTTATCCCGGAGTGGATAACCGAGGGAAGATCATCTGGATGTATAACTTGTCGCCAGCCTAACCCTAGGGCTTGCTCCATAGTTTGACCCGTAAATTCACACCACTGTTGATTTACATACTCGTATTCACCCTCAAGATTGCAAATCCACACCAATTGTGGAATGGCATTAGATAAATAACGGTAGCGTTCCTCACTGTCGCGCAAAGCGGTTTCAGTAGCCTTGCGATCGCTAATGTCCGTAGCACTGCCTACGGCTCGTATGATAATCTGACCATGAGGGTCTCTGACAATTATGCCCTGGTCTAATATATAGCGATACCCCTGGTCTTTATGAAGTATTCTATACTCAAGAGAATAGTATTGACCCTTACTAAGAACATTTCTCCATTGCTCTCCCACACCCTTTCTATCTTCGGGATGAATTTTCTCCATCCACCATTTATGGGTGGGAACTGCTTCTGCTAAGGAATAACCCAAAATTCGGGTTAAACCCTCAGTTCTGCTAACAGTATTATTCTTAAAATCTATGTCATAAATTAAACAATTGACCGCAGCAGCCGCTAGTTGAAAACGCTCATTACTTAAACGCAGCTGTTCCTCTACTTGCTTACGCACAGTGATATCAAAAGCTGTACCCACAATGTGGTGCGGCGAACCGTCAACACTCCTGTTAAATACAGTATCTCGACTGACAAACCACCGCCATTCACCATTGGTGTGGCGCATCCGGTATTCAAATTCGACAATTTCACCATCCCCAGCGGAGTTAATTACTTGCAAGTGTCTAGTAAATCGTACCCAATCTTCAGGATGCATTAACAATGGGAGCAACTCAGTACCCATGTCCTGAATTTCTTGGGCAGTATAACCCAGGAGTTTGGTAAATTGATTATTAGTATAGATATTCTGCTGTTGAATTAAATCATAAACGTATAACATCCCTGGTATAGTATTAGTAATAGCTTCGATAAACTGCTGACTATTGCGTAACTTATCTTCCGCCTGTTTTTTCGCGGTGACATCTCGCCAAGAAGCAACGAAGCCATCCCCCATTTTACTGATGCGAATATCAATCACTTTAGCTGATTGCCGTCTCTGGTCACAAGCAGTCCAGACGACAGACTCTTTCACTAAAGGCTGACCTGTTTCTACCACTCGACAACATTCATCAAACAAGCCATTATCGCGGATATTCAGGAGAATGTTACACAGATATTCCCCCTGGACACCTGACATAATTTGGCTAAATTCACAAGCTGCGGCGTTCATATAATCCACACGAAAGCGCAGGATTTCCCCCATCTGCTGACGTACAGCCGAAAAAATGCCGAAACAATCCAGCATATTCTCAATGGAGGTGCGGAAACGTTCCTCACTGCGTTGCAGCTCTTGACTAAGTTGCACATTTTTAATCGCTGAGTGAATCGTTGAGCGCAAACGCTCACCAGTGGTCTGTCCTTTCACTAAATAGTCTTGAACACCACTTTTCATTGCAGCCACAGCCACAGTTTCGTTACCATAACCAGTTAACATAATCACTGCTGGCATGATTTTCTGTGACTGCTGTTGTAATTCTGCCAGAAATTCCAAGCCATCTAAGTCCGGTAGTAAAAAGTCTAATAAAATCGCATCAGGGTGAAACTGCTGACACAATTTCAAGGCTCCTTCCCCTGACTCCTCTTCCATGACTGTGTAGATGTATTCCTGGTCTTGCAGTAGATAACGACGATAGGCCTGGCGGTCTTCCTGACAATCATCGATAATCAAAACAGTAACCGGTTCTGTCATAACTATTTACTAACAGCTATGGCTTACGCCATGCTACGCTATCGGGGAGGATGACTATATCTAACCAATAAGTGATGAAACTTTGAATAGTTTCCACCAGTCTGTTAATATCAATGGGCTTTAACATATAACTAGCAACGCAAGATTGATAACATACTTCAATGTCTTTGGGATTAGATGATGTGGTAAATACAACTACAGGGATATATTTAAACTCCTCATCCTGCTTGATTTTCTGTAACACTTCTCGCCCATCAGTTCCCGGTAAGTTCAGATCGAGCAAAATAATCGACGGACGCGGTAAGTTTTGAGTATTACTGTAAATCCCGGTGTGGTAAAGGAAGTCTAGCGCCTCATCCCCATCAGTACAGCGAAACACAGGATTAACTACAGCTTGTTTCTTCATAATCCGACACAGGGCTTCAAAATCTTCGTCGCTATCTTCAATTACAAGTAAAGGCTTGGTAAGATTGCCAATCATCAGTTTATTTCACTCCTTCTAATGTGAAATAAAAGGTACTACCCTCGCCATAGGTGGAATCTACCCAAATTCTCCCCCCGTGTCTTTCTACTATTTTTTTGGCGATGGTTAACCCCGCTCCTGTACCTCCCCCATATTTACTGGGAGCGTGTAGTCGTTTGAAAATTCGGAAAATTGACTCAAAGTGTTTCTCTCGAATCCCAATCCCATTATCTCTCACATAAAATATCGTCGGGGATGGTGCTTCCTCTATGTAACCTATGGAAATCCATTTATTGGCTTTATCATTGTATTTGATGGCGTTAGTAATCAAATTGTTAAACAGTTCACCTACTCGGACGCGATCGCAATACACTGTCGGTAGGGGTCTGGAAATCTGAATATCTACTTTCATATCCTCAATCCGCGGACGCAATAACTCTAAACTACCATTTACTAGATCATTCAGGTCTGTGGGAGCCATAGCCAGGTCTGCTCTCCCCAAGCGAGAAAAATGCAGCAGTGAATCGATTAAATCCTCCATCCGCTGAGTGAGACGGATCAACGTTTCTAACTTTTTCTTGCCTTCTTCATTGATCAGCCCGCCGTAATCTTCCATCAGGAAGTTAGAATAATTGTGAATACCCCGCAGAGGCTCCTTTAAATCATGGGAGGCTATATAGGCAAAAGCATCTAATTCTCTATTACTCCGTTCCAGTTCCACATTTAGCTGTGCTAATTCATCCGCTTTGCGCAGCACTAACCCAATAATTGCACTTCTCAACTCCAGCGCTGCATTTATTTCATCGGATTTCCAAGGGAGAGACTTTAATAGTACTGTTTCTTGCCATAACTCAAAGGATTTGCGCGGTGATAGGCGTATACTGCCATTTTCTTGCGCTTCTACCGGTTTATTGGGATTACCACCCCAATCTACAGTTTGCACTACCTCCGGGCGAAACCATAAAACATAGTTTTTCTGAATTGGGGAAATGGAAACTACCATCAAACCACTAGCCACATCCCGCAATTTCTCTGCTTCTGGGTAAACTTGAGATAGGGAATCAGTGTAGAAAATCTCCTCCTTTTGGTTTTCATAAATCCATTGTACTAACTCTTGCACCTCCCGTTTTTCCGGAGTCTTCCCCACCGTAAAATATTCGCCATCAAAGCATACTGCTGCTCCTTGAGCATTGACAATATTTAACAGATTTGGGTCGTGGTTAATTAAACCATCAATGAAGTTCTGTTCCAATGACATATACTCCACTAAGTTGGAGTTGCAAGATTGCAAATACAGCTTATATTCAATATCCTCATGCTCTTGTTTACATGCAATTTCTAAAGAGGCTATTTGTCCTAAAAATTCGCAAGCATTCCGAATTTCATAGGGGATAAATTTCGGTGCTTGGTGATGACAAGCAATTAATCCCCACAGTTTTCCATCTTTCATAATCGAAATTGACATCGAAGCAGCCACGCCCATATTCTGCATATACTCAATGTGTAAAGGCGAGACGCTCCTTAACACAGAATTACTTAAATCTAAAGGTTCCTCAGTTAAAGGATTATTCCTGGGCAAAATTACCGCCGGTTCATAGTCTATATTTGGTATCAGTCTCAGCCAGTTTTGGCTATAGAGTTTTCTCGCTTGTGCGGGAATGTCGGAGGCTGGGTAATGTAATCCTAAATAAGATGTCAAATATTCTGGCTTTTCTTCAGCAATAACTACACCATTCCAATCCTGATCAAATCGATAAACCATCACTCTATGGAAACCGGTAATTTTCTTAGTTTCCTTAACAAGAACCCGACTAAATTCTCCTATATTTGATGCTGCTTTTAGCTTGGAAATTGCACTTTTTATCAAGTGGTAAAATTTGAAAAAAGCATCACCTCTTTCTGCTACCCTTGGTTCTAATTCTAAAACTAAACCCCCCTGATAACGGTGAATAATTCCATCAAAATTCACAGGATGATTATCCACTTTTATGCTCATTTCTATCGGATTAACAATTGGTAAATCATCTTCATTTACAGAGTCTTTTATTAACCTAATTTGCTCGGCATCCAGTAATTGGCTGAGACTTTTATTGATTACTTCTTCTGGAGGTAAACTAAAGAATTTGAGGAGATTATCACTAACTTGGAGGATGGTTAAATCCGGTTCTTTGAGCGCAAAAATCACTCCATGAGGCTGAATAGAGCCAGGAATATGAATAGGCTCTTTGTTACAGTTGCTGACATCAATTGGGAAGGGGATAGTAATATCGTTATTACTCACGTTTAATTCCTGATAGCGTCTCTGTGGCCTGGGTTCCATAGATTATAAGTAGTTTTGAGACTAGCTCTACTATTGTGATTTAGCAGTTCTGTGTCAAACATTCTTCATGCTTGGATTTACATAGTCCTTTATCCCAGCATAACCATAGGACAGACATAATTAATTGCATTTAAACTCATGACTGCTAACTGTCTGGAGTAGCAGTTGACAATTTATGTAAAATTGCTGTTTTTTCGCCTAAAACTGTATTTGCAGCTGGGTAAATAAAATTTAAATAATGTTAATTATAGTTACATCTTAATATAAAGTATCAATCTTTTCAACTAGTGTCTTTTCAGTCAATGACTCATCCCACCCTGTTCTATAACTACGCCACGCAAGCTATCGGTTAGACGTGGGGAGTGTCAAGGTTTAGCTGATTTGCTCTGGTATACCGGCGGCTCGATATGAATTAAAATTCTAGTGGGGTTGAAATGTCTTTCTAGTCGCCTTTCTACTTCTTCACTAATTTTATGGGCTGTTTCTACATCTACTGCATCTATAATTAAATGTATTTCTATGAAGACTTGGCGACCTAAAACACCCCGGGAGGCGATGTCATGACAATTAATCACCCCAGGAACAGCAGTGGCGATCGCCTCAATGGTTTCCGGTGCGATCGCCATTTGATCTACCAACCAAGGTAAATTGCTTTTCAGCACTGACCAAGCACTCCCCAATACTAACAAAGCGACAGGAAAAGCTAACACCACATCCAACCATTGATAACCTCGCCAAACCCCTATCAAACCCCCAATTACAGAAATGGTCACCCAAACATCACTCATGGTGTGTGTAGCATCAGCAATCAAAATTGCACTACCTAAACGCTGACCTACACGACGTTCGTAAAAAGCAACAAAAATATTGATACCTAGCACCACAAGCAATAACCACAACTCTACTGGGGATATCTCTACAGGTTCACTACCTTGAGTAATTCGCTCCACTATACCTTGCAGAATTTCAAAGCAGGCGATGACCAACAGAACCGCAATTCCTAAAGCTCCCACAGATTCAAATTTCTGGTGTCCGTAAGGGTGCTCTCTATCTGGTTCCGGCGCAGAATATCTATTGGCAACTAACCCTAAAATATTACTGGCTCCATCTGTCATACTATGTAAGGCATCAGCTAACAAGCTTAAAGAGCCTGTAGCATACCCCAAAAATCCCTTCAATCCTACCACCAACATATTCAGCAGTAAGGTGATAATTAACACCTTTTGTATTTCCGGGCGGTTGTCCTTAGTCATAAAACATATTTAAAATTTATTGCTATGACTTGTAATATAAAACTTCCCACCAAGAATCAATATGTAAAAATATTACACACTGTTGGCTATATCTCGCTATAATCGCTGTTATTCAACTACTTTACTGAGATTTTTTTTAAATAAACTTTCATCTTATCCTAGTAAAAATACGTTTTCCTCCCCTAAAATATATGGCTTACCCCACGGAAGCCATAGCATATTTTATTGTTAGTCTTGGTAATAGGACTCCTATTTGATTTGTGAACAATTTCTGTTCCGGTGTTCCGGTGTTCCGGTGTTCCGGTGTTCCCTCCGATAGTGCAAGCGATCGCTATCCGGTACAAGTTTTGTCAATACCACCTATTCGGGTAAGATAGGTAATATTATATGGCTGACACCACTCTACGCTATCAATCTTAAGAAATAGCTCATGTCTTACACTCCTCTAACCCTGAATCTGATTTCCGGTTCTGTTTCCTTCAGCTTTTCAGCCGAAAAAGCACGGGAATTAAAAGCCGCCATAGATAAATTAATGTTAAGTCTCAAAGCGGTCGCCGCTAAAACCAATAATCCCAGCGTCGGTAAAGTTACCCCTCAGCCTCCCCTAGAATATCGCTACACTGGTGAAGTATTTTTAGAGATTTTTTGTAATCCCAATATTTGGCCGAGTCCCTTTGCTGCTAAAGTTCTCCTTACTGTACGCGACTTGAATATTCGCTTAACTACAGAAGCTGAACTGACACAAATTCTTGAAGATGTTCACCAGTATTTAGAACAGGTAGGATGAACTATCAAAAAATTACCGCAGCAGTTTCATATGTTAAACTACTACGGCAATTTAATCTATAGTAAAATACTAAATTTTCAATGAGTGGCGCATCTAAACCAAAAATTGCCTCCACCCCTTCTTAACTGGCAAAATTGTATATATTCAGGTTCTAATGCTGCTTGCGTTAGTGCAAAAACTAAGATTCTGCATGAGGAAATACATATCAAAACTAGAGATTATCCGTTCCAATTCGCCATGAAATCCCTTGATCTCAATTACAAACATCCCAGTTGACAAGCTCACCGCCCTAAAAGTGCTGTGATTCCTTAATCTGTAAACAGAGAATTCCAAATCTCAAGACCGATTAGTCATTGTCCCATTCTTCCCGGCCAATTAGGTCGCCAATGCGATCGCGCAATAAAAAGTCACATCTTTCTAACTCACACTCCACGCCTACCCACTCTCTAGCTGGTATATATTGACACAGTGTATATATGGGCTGTTGCCGGCTAACAATTCCCTTTTGTACCAGTCGGCGTGCTTCGTCTTGGATCAAATCCAAAGAGTAGTAGGAGTAGTAATTGATAGAAGGCACCGTATTCACAGTCATGGTTTTTACTCACAAAGTTTACAAGTAGGCATTGTTCCCATCAAACACTAGGAACAAACATGAACAGCATCAGACTTGTGGCTAGGATTTTGTAGTTTGCTATACGGAACTAATCTTATTTTGACGCTATACACCTTCAAATTATCTAAAGAAATGTTAAGAATGTCAATAAATTATAACTTTCAGACGAAAAGTACTAGGATTAATGCTTTCAGGGCAATTAAGGGCAATTAAATTAACTTACTGGCAAGATCATGTCAATATTTCTTGGGGTTTTGCTTATATGAACTATAAGTATATTTTATGACATAGTATTATAGCATATAATTCCTGATAATTGACAAATAATTAGCCGAAACCTCAATGAGCATCAATAAATTGCAGTAATAATGGGAATTTTGCCAGAAAATATCCTCATAGTTAGATTAAAACAGACGTGATCACATCCCGTCTGTTAAGTGTTTAGCGAATTCACTAGGAATTAATTGTTCTCAAGTGACATTGTTAGCGAGTTACTTCTTCTCAAGATTAATCATCTTCATCGCTAGTATTATCCGCTACTTGCGTATTTTCTGGCGATCGCTGATACTCCAGTTGGTTTAAAAGCGACAGCACCTTAGTACCCCGCTCTATAGAATCGTCCTCAATAAAAATCACTTCTGGTGTGCGACGCAGCCTAACTCGTGAACCAAGTTCGCTGCGGACAAAACCAGTTGCAGACCTTAACCCCGCCATTGTTTCTGATTTAGCCGACTCTGTACCATAAATACTGACGTAGACCTTGGCGTGTTGGAGATCACCAGAAACATCTACATAAGTAACACTCACCATTCCTGTACCTACACGGTCATCTTTAATACCATGGAGTAGCATTTGGCTAACTTCCCGTTTAATCAATTCAGCAACGCGGGAAACGCGGCGATTAGTAGCCATAAAGTTGTGCCTCCTCACAGAGGTTGTACGACATAATTATATATAAATTGCACAGGACCGAGTTAGAAGCACTCAATACCCCACACAAGAACACCCTGATGCTTTGAGTCTAGACTGGATTCAAGCCTAGCATCGCCCGCAGTGTAAGACTCACAAACACTAGGCTACCCACAAAGAAACCCAAAAGAGCAATCAGGGTTACAGGGCGTTTTAACAACGGCATTAATGGCTCCACCGTGTTGAGAAACACCCCTAAGAGGATAGTAACAAAGTAGCGCGGGTAGCGAAAGACGTTATCCCAAAATCCGTCAAACATTTCAATATATACTGCCTTGTTATACAATTACACTTGCTTTCACATTTATCTTATTGTAATCTATGCAGCCAAAAAATTACTCAACTCAGATAAAATATGCTGCCTGCGCTATATTTCTTATGTTTGCTAGCTGAGTTGGAATCAATGGTAAGTCAAATATCTCCCAAAATTTTTCCGCGTCCATTTTTAAAGTGGGCTGGTGGTAAAGCTCGGTTAATCACACAATATAATCAATATTTTCCCCAGGAATATCAAACCTACTATGAGCCATTTTTAGGAGGTGGCGCGGTTTTTTTCTATCTCCATCCCCCCGCATCTATATTAAGTGATATTAATACAGAATTAATTACAACTTATCGCTGTGTCAAGGATAGTGTTGAAGAATTAATCTCTCTGTTACAAGCACATCATCAGCAGCATAGTCAAGACTATTACTATCATGTCAGAGCCTCACCGGGAGGGACTGACTTACAACAAGCTGCGCGTTTCATATATCTAAATAAAACTTGTTTCAATGGACTTTATCGAGTCAATTCTCAAGGTAAATTTAATGTCCCACTGGGAAAATATAAAAATCCTAATATTTGCCCGGAAGATATACTGCGAGGTGCATCAGCAGCCCTTAATACCGCGCAAATTAAACAAGCAGATTTTACAGATGTGTTAAATTATGCCACTAGTAGTAATGATTTTGTCTATTTTGACCCGCCATACTATCCTGTCAGTGCAACCAGTTATTTTACAGCTTATAGTCACTATTGCTTTGGTGAAACCCAACAAGTTCAACTCAGAGATATATTTGTAGAACTAGCCGGGCGGGGAGTAAAAGTTATGTTATCTAATTCAGATTGTGACTTTATTCGCCAACTTTATGCCGGCTTCCAGATTTATAGAATATCAGCCAGTAGGTCAATTAATTCTAATCCTAAAAAGCGAGGACAGATCACTGAAGTATTAGTAACTTCCTATTAAAGGTTATTATTAGACCAGGTAATAAAGCCTCTCAAGTCAAAAACTGCTAATAAGTTTTGATTAGAAACAACTTGTGTTTCTAACCATGAGATGGCTTGTGGTTTCGCGCCTTTACCATCGATTAATACTATCGCTTGTGTGGGATAGCAGTTTTGAATATTCAAGTTGAGATAGGGAAGTTTTTCATCTACTGAACCACTAGTTTGCTGCCATTTACATTCAATAATTAGTCCAGAACCAATTGGACTGCTACCAATAATATAAAAATCTACATTTATATCGCTGCCATAAATTCCTGGTCCGATATCAACCTGTCTTGCATATCTTTTGGGTATATTATTCGCACTCAAGAGACATTGTAGGCGCTGTTTTCTGGGTAAAACAGCGCCTACTTGAAGATATCCATGTCCCTGCAAAGTACCTTCTACACAGTTTTCTAAGACATTACCAGATGTAACTGCCCTTCCGCCCTGACTCATGTTGATTTTGCTTGATTTGACAAGATTTCCTGATTTTAGGATTTCCTACAAGCAACAGTAAATACTACGTTAATAAATTTTTAATTTTGCCACCTGAACCACAAATATAAAATAGTACTTTTGTACTAAAATAAATAGGCTTCGCAGCAGATGATCAAACTATCAAACCATTGGATAGTCAGCATTTGACTTTTGTCATAATTTCCCCATCTTTTTGAGTGAAGTAGTAGAGGTAATTTTTTATAGTTTTTGAGTTATTGATGGGGAATTAAGATCGGTTGATCTGCGATAAATTCACATTTAACTGGCTTGGATATGATTCTCGCCATTACGAATATCCCATGCCACTTCTAGCATTTGAGTCCAGCGCTTTTGCAGCTGCTTAGGTGTACATTTTATCGCTTTAGCGATCGCCTGATCACTGTGTCGAGTAGTTTTCAACTGCAAAATCTGTTTCTGCTCAGGAGATAACACACTCACAAAGATGTCCCATTGTCCAGAAGTTAAACCCAACTTTTGCTCTAGACCTGCACCCAACCATTGATGAACTAATTGCCATTGGTGGTTCTTGGCAAATTTTTCCACATGGTATTTAAAACGCTGTTGTAGATAGTCGCGCTCACGGCTAGTTAAACCCAGGATTTGGTCAATTTCTGGGGCACAGAGGTCTTGTAATTTCAGCTTCAGGTATTCCACACAGTCAGACTGACCTTGAGATTCCAGGTATTTTGCCAATTCCGCAATCACGCGATCGCGCTCCGACTCCTCCGACGGATCAAAATTAGTTTGAGCAACCATCTGGGATCTAATCTGTTGCACTGCCGAGTGACGCTGGTAAGATTCCGCATCTTCACTCCTAGTAGATTCCACCGCCATTTCAATATCTACAGTAGTTTCTTGGGGCTGACGACGAGCAAAACCTTGAGCGCGAAGGATAATCAATTGCTGATTATTCCCACCAGGTAAATTAATTCGGCGTTTAGCATATTGCTCTGTAAAAGCCATGTATTCTGCCA
Organism: Anabaenopsis sp. FSS-46; assembly: GCF_029891665.1. Classification (NCBI taxonomy): domain Bacteria; kingdom Bacillati; phylum Cyanobacteriota; class Cyanophyceae; order Nostocales; family Nodulariaceae; genus Anabaenopsis; species Anabaenopsis sp. FSS-46. Next base: position 16,455 of record NZ_JANQDG010000016.1, read on the forward strand.
ATTGCAACTGAGTCCGGGGTTGATAATCTTCTGACAATTGGTTTTCCCTGCGGAAAGCTTTAATAGCTTCGATGTAAAACGCTTGTAAAAAATCTTCAATCAGAGTGTAACGAGCATTAAACCCCAACTCTGAACCAGCCGCCGCAACATGACGGTAAACCATAGCACCTAAAGTACTATGTAATTCCACCCTCCCCCGCCGGGAACCTAGTTGGTAGTAATGCAGGCACTTTTGCAGGCGATGCCTAGCTAAATTAAGTTGCCATGACTGGACTTCTCCAGATTCTTGGATACGGGTGCTTTTATGACATATTCGTTCAACTTCTGTAGCTATACGCTGTGATACTGCTTGTACACACTCAGATGCCGCTTTCACAGACAAAAGCATTTCTTGATACAAGAATTGTCTCAAGCTATTGTCATCGTCCTGGAGCAATTCTGCAGGCGAAACATTGCAGAAAACAGCAGATTTTGAAGTTGGTAGATTTACAAGGTTGGCTTTCATGACTTTTCGGTGAGTGTGGTATTGCACCATAACTACAACGCAGGTACAGCAAATAAGGCCAGCCTTGGCTGGAGAACTATTTAGCATTCTCAAAACCCACTGCAAGCACTGCTCAGATACAAGACTGTAGGCAATTGAAAAATTTACACGGAAAATAGTGTGTTACTTCTTATAGATGTTCTCGCCTCAGTGAAGTACACGCAAGAGTTAATCAACCACAGATGTCAGGCTAACTATGAGAACGGCAAATACTATATATCAACCAGCAGGTTAGATATGACACATAGATACTTACCACGCCTCAAATGTGGTTAAAAGACTTGCTATCTCTACATTTATTGCCATTGTGTTTTAACCACTGCCAGATAATGTAAGTATGTCACTCTCAAAACTTGAGTTTTTCTATGACATTTCTGGAGAAACTAAAAGATAAACCTGTGTAGTTTGTTTGTTATACCCAAGCTGCTGCTGCTTCCCAACCTAACCCCTGCCTTGTGATCATTGGTTCGTCTCCCGTTAAGTCCAAAATCGTAGACACTTCATAAGTTGATTCCTCACCCGTGTCTATAATTAAATCTACTAAATTATCCAAACGGTCAAACAGTTCCATCCGCGATAGTCTAGGTTGTAAATCTAGGTCTACAGGTTCATCATCTGGCGGTAAATGTGCCGAAGTGGAAATAATCGGATTTTCCAATGCTGCTAGCAATGCCAAGCATACCGGATGGTCTGGTACACGAATCCCAGTAGTTTTTCGCTTAGGACTTTGTACCAGTCGGGGTACTAACTTGGTAGCAGGTAGTAAAAACGTGTAAGTACCAGGTATCAAGCGCTTCATAATCCGATAGGCTGTATCACTGACAAACGCATAAGTTGCCACATTTGATAATGAAGGACACAAAAATGTCAGTGGTTTATCATTGGCTAGCTGTTTAATTTGCCGCACTCGTTCTACTGCCGACTTGGCATTTAAATCACAACCAATAGCATAAACTGTGTCTGTAGGGTAGAGCATCACTGCGCCACTAGAGAGCGCTGACTTTATTTCCTCTATACGTCGAGTTTGTGGATTATCAGGATGGACAGCGAAAATTTTTGCCATAGCCAATTTTGAATTAGAGGTGGACAATTGTGCCAACGAGGAAAAATATCAAATTAAGCGTTACACATATTGTCACCGATATAGATGAGCGCCTGCCTCAAATAGGCCATAATTTACATCAGAATAATTGTGCAAAGTCTAAAAATAAAGTTGTTGAAGTTATCTATATGAGTAAAGTGGCTTATCTTCAATGTCCCACAGGAATTTCTGGTGATATGTGCCTAGGGGCTTTAGTTAGCTTGGGTGTTCCAGTAGAATATTTACGTGAAACACTCAATAAATTGGGGATTGACCAGGATTATCAGCTCACAGCCGAACTTGTGCAACGCCATGGTCAACAGGCCACCAAAGTTCATGTAGATTTATTACATAAGCATCACCATCACGGCCGCCACCTCCCAGAAATTGAAAAAATCATCTGCAAAGCTAACTTGCCATCACGGGTAGAAGCCTGGAGTTTGGCAGTATTTCGACAGCTAGCAGTAGCTGAGGGTGCAGTGCATGGGATCGCGCCAGAAAAGGTACATTTCCATGAAGTGGGCGCTGTAGATGCAATTGTCGATATTGTCGGTACCTGCTTGGGCTTGGACTGGTTAGGGATTTCCAGTAATCATCAAGGATTACCCCTACTATACTGTTCAGCCTTACCCACAGGAGGGGGAACAGTACGCGCCGCCCACGGTGAAATGGCTGTACCAGTACCAGCAGTATTGAAATTGTGGGAAATGCGGGGTTGTCCAGTTTTTAGTAATGGTATTGATCGGGAACTCGTGACACCAACCGGCGCCGCCATCGTTACTACCCTAACTAGAGAGTTTGGTTCACCGCCACCAATGACCATTAAACAGGTAGGACTGGGAGCAGGAACGATTAATTTACCTATCCCTAATATATTACGTCTGTGGCTGGGGGATTCCGCCCATAATTTTGAAGATACCAATGCCGATTTAGAAACCATCACCGTACTTGAAACCCAAATTGATGACTTAAATCCCCAAGCCCTCGGCTATGTCTTTGAAGCCTTGTTTACCGTTGGTGCAGTGGATGTGTTCACCCAACCCATAGGAATGAAAAAGTCACGCCCGGGAATTTTACTCACTGTCATTTGCCATCCTGAGAATTTACTCCCTTGTGAAGCAGTTTTATTTCGCGAAACCACTACTTTAGGAATTCGCCGCAGCACCCAACAGCGCGCCATTTTACAACGGGAAATTCAATCAGTGGAACTGGAATATGGCACTGTCCGGGTTAAAGTTGCATGGCACCGACCAAGACAAGATCAGCGTATTGCCAACGTCCAGCCAGAATATGAAGATTGTGCACAATTAGCTCGAAAGCATAATATCCCCTGGCGCGAAGTTCAACGATTAGCATTACAAGCTTGGTATTTGCAGCATCATCAATCTGGAGTTAATTACAGCTAGTTTTACCTGGTATTAATCTATCTCAATTTCTCTGATTCTCCTTTTCACTGCCTCCGCTGCATCCTCCCCTTGGCGTTGAACACTCTTTGCGGTGTCCTCCGCCCCGCGTTGGATATTTGTCGTCAGGTCTTCGGCAGTGCGTTGAGTGCTTTTCTCAATATTTTCTACTCCGCGCTGAGTCCCCTTAATCACACCTTTACCTAATTCCTCTGCAGAACTACCAATGTCCTCCCCCAAACGCCTGACCCGCTCATCTAAAGGTGTACCCTCCTGATAATTGCGAATATATTGCTCCGAGCTATCAATACCCTTTTTTTGAACGTTTTCCCGCGCTTTTCTGGCCAATTCTGCGGCTCTAGCATTTGCTTCTCTTTCAGCCTCTTTGGCTCTAGGATCGACATCACTAAAGTTATTCATTCCACCTTCTGGGGTGTTAAGTTTATAAATTTTTGTCGGGTCGTATCTTTCTACATTAGGCGGTTGACCACTGGGTTGCGGTGGCTGTTGAGCTATCCCTGGACGATTACAAGCCTGTGTCGTTAACAGCAATGTTACTGCTACAAAGACTGTTAAAATCTTCACAGGACTAATATTTTTTAGCCAATTAATGAATTTCTTCATAACTTTACTCTTGTGATGCTTTTAAGTTCCTACTTACCGACTGCTGGATTTTTTTGTAACTCAGGTCTAGAATTGGCTTGTTTTGCCTTTTCTTGTAAAAAACCAGAAGCTTCTTTAACTGAATCTTGTACTGTTTCCACCCGTTCTTGAATGCGAGTTCCTATATCCGGTTCTCGTTGAATCCAACCACCAGGCGCAGGTCTTTGGAAGTTTTTGTCAGTGATGATAGGCAATTCTTTTTCTTTTTCAACTCTACCTTGAGGTGTATCCGCACCGGGGTAAAGTATTTCTGAGTCTCTACTTATGGCTATCAAAAGTTGTAAATCTGATTGTGAACTAGCTCGATCAATTTCTTTTTTCTCTTCTGAATTAATCGCTTTAGTATCTGTACTCATCCTATATTTAGTATATTTATCTCCACCACCTTTATCAGGATTATTAGCACCACCAGCCTGAACTGCTGGGTTTTGTGGTTTTGAGCCTTGAAGATTTGCTCCACTACAAGAAGTAGTAACTATCAACAATAGACCAGCCACAAAGATAACCACAAACTGGCGTAGTTTTAACTTTTCCCAGAAAGCTATCATATTGTCCATCAAATCCTCCTTTTACAGGAAAATAGGTTACCCATTTAATTGATTATTTGATAGCATCAGCAAATTCTGACATTTCTCGGTTAACAGATATCAATTTCATCCCTGTTTATCTGTGGTTCCTAAGCTTTCTATTTACTCACCGGATTACAAACATCTATGTTTCATAACCCCACTCAAGATTAGAAATAAAACTATCAGTTAACCTCTAGCGTAGGTAACATTATACTTGCTACCAAAATCAGACTATGATCTAACTGTAGAGAGATTAATACCAGCAATTGATTATATTCGGGTGATTTAAGATATCTTTATTTGTTGCAAATGACGAAGCAAATTTTACGCGGACTAATTTTCGGTGTAACCATATTTTTTTTAGCGAAAGCCCTCAAGGATCATTGGTATGAGGTGATAACAATCCAAGTTGATGCAGTCGCATGGGCAATTCTGTGCATAGCCACAGGGGTAACTTTACTAGCACATATTTGGGGTGGTTGGATATGGACTTGGATTCTCCACGACTTAAATCAACCAGTCCCACCTGTGGAATTTATTCAGGTCTACCTCAAAACCAATATTGCTAAATATTTACCTGGTAATATCTGGCATCATTATGGCAGAATTATGGCAGCGAAAAATGCTCAGATTCCTGTGGGTGCTGCTACTTTAAGCGTATTGCTCGAACCCCTATTAATGGCGGCGGCGGCTTTAATTATGATTATTATCTTCGGTAATCAATTTGCCCCTCATCATATTACCGGTTCTGTGCAAATATTACAATTTTTTAGTTTGGCTGTAGTCCTGGTTGGTGTTCATCCCCGATTTTTAAATCCGGTGATTTGCTTCTGTCAGAAAATCAAGGTGAAAAGGTCTGCTACTGAGCCTACTATTCCTTTGGAAGTTAAACGTTATCCCCTTAGGGCTTTGTTGGGGGAATTGGGGTTTTTAGTCTTGCGTGGTTCTGGGTTTGTTTTAACTGTTTTTGCCCTGACTCCATTGCATTTGAGCCAATTACCTTTATTATTAGGTGCTTTTTGCTTTTCTTGGTTATTAGGTTTTGTGGTTCCCGGTGCCCCGTCCGGCTTGGGTGTGTTTGAACTGACAGCCATGGCTCTTTTGCAGCATCGGTTTCCTTCTGCTGTGATAATTAGTGCGATCGCTTTTTATCGTCTGGTTAGTATTATCGCCGAAACTGCTGGTGCAGCCCTAGCCTCCCTAAATAAACCCATACCCTAAGATTGTGCCAAAAATCAAACCTGCCCATGTTTAACTAGGCAGGTGTACTTCTACGTTAAATTTTTAGTGGGGGTGGAGGGACTTGAACCCACACGACCTTTTACGGTCAACGGATTTTCATTCTCTCGCAGTTTTCACTACTGCCGGGTTTTGACAACCTGCGGCTTTGAGAATTGGACTCTCCCTTTACCCTCGGCTTTACGTTAGGGTAGCTCCCGTCGAGTCTCTGCACCTTCCGATTAGTTATGAGTTTTAACACTCAGCACTTGTTTCGGCTTGGCTCAGGATTGCCATATCTGTGAACAGATTTAGGTTTCCCTGAGTTTGACAGCTTACACTTGAAAGATTTCTCTATCAAGGCTCAGTTTTCTAAGTCCGTAGCGTCTACCATTCCGCCACACCCCCATATCTATATTGGGTAGCCCTTTTGTTTAAGGCAGCCAATCTACTTAGTTTACATTAGCATCAAGTAGGTCATTTGTACAAGCAAATTGAGATTTTTTTTCCAGATTTGGTAGTTTATGGTTTTTATTCCTAGTTTTCTGGGATTGAGTATCTACAATTGTGCTTAACTTCAACTGTTTTTTGTTGCCTTTGTGATTGTAGCATCTATGTCAAGAATATACAAACAATTTCTTCTTGACAACTGCAATAGCTAGACTTTCCTCAGGCGAGGGGTTCAGCCTATGATGGGGAATAGATGCACTTAATGCTATTGTCCACCTCAAGAGAAGATATATGATTGTAGCCCTGCTGTATCTGGCTTTGGCTGGAGCTTACCTGTTAGTAATCCCTATTGCTGTGATGCTGTACCTCAAACAGCGCTGGTATGTAGCCGGATCCATTGAGCGAACCGTGATGTACTTTATGGTGTTTTTCTTTTTGCCAGGGTTATTAGTTTTATCGCCGTTTGTGAATCTGCGGCCCCGTCCCCGGCTTGAAGTTTAACAGATTGTTAGGTCATAAATCTCATGCGACGCATTGATGCTATTGGTATTGGCTTGGGTGTTTTTATTGCTGGTGGTTTGGGATACGTAGGATTACAGTTAGTGGGTTTAGAAGCTGCACAAGCTGGGATCTGGAGCCAAGTTTTACTAGTGAGTGGCTTGCTCGGCTGGTTGGCTTCCTATATATTCCGGGCGGTGGGAAATAACATGACCTACCATGAACAACGGGAACAGTATGAACAGGCCTTCCTCCAACAACGCCTAGATGAACTTACTCCTGAAGAACTGGCAAAAATTCAGGCAGAAATCGCACAAGAAGAACAAAGTCAAGTGTAAAGTTATCATTGATCAGTTATTTATAAACTGACCACTGACTCATAATTATTCTGGACACATGACCGCGATTTCTGATTGCTTTAACACCTTGGGACGAAATCGAGAGTGCGCTCTGATTCCGTTTATTACTGCTGGAGACCCAGACTTAGCAACGACAGCCGCAGCTTTGCAAGTTCTGGATCGTCACGGAGCCGATATGATTGAAGTCGGTATTCCTTACTCCGATCCTCTAGCAGATGGGCCGGTAATTCAAGCGGCTGCTACTCGCGCCTTGGAACGAGGGACAAAGTTAGAACAGGTTTTAGAAATGTTGCAAGCTACTACTCCCGGCTTGCGATCGCCTATTATCCTGTTTAGTTACTACAATCCCATTTTGCACCGGGGAATTGACAAGTTTCTTGGGCAAATTGCGGCAGCAGGGGTTTCAGGATTAGTAGTCCCCGATTTACCTTTAGAGTCAGCAGCAGAATTGCTGCAACCAGCAAGTGAAATGGGTATTGACTTAACTTTGTTGGTGGCTCCTACCAGTTCCCCCGCCAGAATCAAAGCCATTGCTCGCTCTTCCCAAGGATTTATTTATTTGGTCAGTGTCACTGGTGTTACCGGGATGCGAACTCAAATGGAGTCACGAGTGTCAGAGTTACTCCAACAAATACGTGAGGTTACGGGTAAACCCATCGGGGTGGGATTTGGCATTTCTGAAGCTGCACAAGCCCGTCAAGTCAGAGAATGGGGAGCAGATGCGGCAATTGTGGGTAGTGCATTTGTCAAACGTTTAGCAGAAGGTACACCAGAACAGGGACTAAATGCGATCGCCCAATTTTGTCAGCATCTCAAGGCTGCGATCAAAACAAGCGATAACATCACAAATACTCAAGCGCCAGAAGACAAAGTTGGTTAAAACTAATGGAACCATAACTTTGTGAAAGTGACTTTGTGGACAATTGAGCCAATATAGTTTTGAATATTAACAGCACAAATAAGCTGTAAAAAAACTAGCTAGTCCGGTCGCTTATAGTTGAGTATTATGTAAAGTTGAGTAGGCGAATTATGATGAGTGTGAGAGTGAGTCAGTCACGAGTAACAGAGGAGCAAAAGCGATGAGTGAGAGTATGGCATTTATCGGCGGTGTTGCCGTGGCCGGACTAGCGGCGCTTGTCTTGCTCAGGGGGGCAGATAGTCCCATACAAAGTAATTTCGCTGTTTCTGCTCCCCAGATACCGGCTACTATAGCGCCGCCCCTAATGCCCCAACCCCAGATGTATTCCCCCTATGGGGTGAATCCATACTATCCCCAACCCAATCAACCGCCCTCCCAGGCTAATCCAGAGCAGCGGGTGGAAATGGAACGGCTAAATATGCAGTTGGAACGCTTAAAAAGCGACAACGAACAGCTCAGAGCGCAAAACCAACAACTCCAGTTCCAATTCCAAAATTGGCAGAACGAGCAGGTACAGTTAAATCAACAAAATAGCCAAAAACTTACATCAGAAGCATTAAAGCCTCAAACTCCAGCAGCCCTGTGGTCTTCACCTATCATTTGGGCAGTAGGAGGCGCAACTCTCACTATTGGCGGTGGTGTTGTAGTCGCTGGTGTACTGGCTTTATTTGCACCACGCCAGCGTCCCGGTCGTACAGTACAAGTTATACATCCTTACCATGGTCCTACCCCACCCTTAGCCCCTGTACGTCGCGCGGAGATTTTGCCTTCTTCACGGATGGAGTCCAGAGGATTTGAAGCCCGAGAATATGACCAGATGCACTAAGAGCAATATAGCCAAATTAGAATATTGATTTTAGTTATTGACCAGGCTCCCACTCCCTTACCTTGGTAAAGGAGTGACTTTTTTGCTTTGTTGATGATCTAATTTCGGTGATGTCTCTTTTGTCAGATTGTCGTCTGCTTGTTCAAATAACGATTGTATTTTGTCGCGCCAGTATTGGGTATCTGGCAACTTTTCGGGATTATTTTTATAATCTAAAACTTTGTCCCATTCACCGTCTTCTATAGCTCTATTGATATCATTAAATAGCGCCTCGGCCTTAGCCCAGTCTTTTTGCCACTGATGAATCATAGTTACTGTCTGTTTCATAGCTTGCGTGGCGTAGTCATGGGCAGAAGAAGGCGATAGCTTACCTGGCGTAGCCATACCAGGAATAGACCGACCCAAAGCGGGGGAGCCTTGCAAATCTCCTGATTCAGACTCATGAGGATCATTGGTAGACGGTGACTGATTGAATGTCTGTGCTGGTTGGGGCTGAGGAACTGGTGAAGATGCAATCAAATTACTATCATCTACTGTGTTAATAGCAATACCTTGATCTGCCAGACAAGAAACCCACTCCTGATGATTGGTAATGACATCTACATGGGCCCAACCCAAATGACCAGAATTCAATTTAACTTGTACCCAACCTAGTTTTGTCTGCTTGCCTGTAACCTCAAACTCCTTATGGGTAATGGTTTTTTGCAAAATATCAGAATTAATGGAGCTAGGTTGAGAACGAATATTGGAATTACCAGCAACCACAGCCGAGCAGTTGTTTCTGATAGTATTATCCGCTAATTTCCGCACATTAGGATATACATTTGTGACTAAAGCCGCCGCCCCACCTGCTAAAAATAAACCAATCAAGAACGGCCAAGGATCTATTTTGTCAGATTTTTGACTACTTGGTTTGACAGCGACAAAATTCGCCGGCGCTACTGCAACAGTTTTTTCTGGGGATACTGGGGATAAAGATTGAGTGGGTTGATGGTGATGATGGTGAGAAGATTCTGGAGGTGTGGCGGGTGTAAATACTGGATGAATTTTATGACAAGCTTGCAATGCTTCTGTTGCGCTTTGGTAACGGTCTTTGAAGTGATAATGTACCATTTTCGTCAGCACTGCCGCCAACCGGTAGTTGACGGTTGCTAAATGCTGCCATAGCAATTCCCCTGTATTGGTGTTTTCTTCTAATTCCAGGGCTGGTAGTCCTGTAAGGGCTTGAATCGCAATAATCCCTAGTGAATAAATATCACTATTAGGGCGGGGTTTACCTTGCCCTTGTTCCGTAGGCATATAGCCAGGAGTCCCCACGGCAACTGTAGCAGTAGTTTTTCCCCCAACAGTGGCCATTGGTAATCTTAGCTGCTTGACTGCCCCAAAATCTACTAAAACTAATTTCTGGTCACAGGCGCGACGGATAATGTTGTCTGGTTTAATATCACGGTGAATTACGCCTTTTTGGTGAACAAATTGGAGGATTTCCAGGACTCCTAGCAACAGTTCCATGACTCGGCTTTCACTCCAAGGCTGACCGGGTATCAGTTCCGCCCCTAGGGTCTGTCCGGCAATAAATTCTTGTACTAGGTAAAATTCTTGGTTTTCATGAAAGTAAGCCAGTAGCCGGGGTATTTGGTCATGATAACCTAGATTTTCCAAGGTTTCCGCTTCGCTGTTAAATAAACGCTGGGCTGTCTCAAAAGCTCTGGGGTCGGAGGTTAAGGGCTTGAGGTGCTTAACAACACAGATAGGGTTGCCCGGTCGCTTGGTATCTTGGGCTATATAGGTTTGACCAAATCCCCCTTGAGCGAGGACTTGAATGATTTGGTAACGATGGTCTAATAGCTTACCGATCATATTTTCCCATCAAACTTATTACTTAATGATCTTACGTAATTTTTCATTTCATGAAAAACTATAGGGATGAAATCCGCTATTTTGCGATAAAGATTTAAACTAAAAAATTTAGTTTTTTAATAAACTTAGACTGTTTGTTTAGCATTTACTGTTCCCGGTTACTAGCAATGCCTCCTAAAATTACTAACCCAGTCACATGGCAGCAGGCTGAACTCCTGATGCAACCTGCTTTTATTCGTGTTGTGGATAATATTCGCAAGGGTCTTGACGCGTCTACTTGGAAAGGGACTTACCAGGATGTCCTGATTTGGCCCGCCAACACTACTGATGAAATTAAGGCTTTGGTAACTCAGCTGTTGCAAGAAATGGAAACTGCCACCGTAGAAAAGACAGAAGAAATTCGCGCTACTCTTGCTGATCTACCAATGCCTCATCCAGGATATCATTTACTTTTGCAGCGTCAACAGCATCAGGTGAGTATAGATTTATGGGAAATTTGTTATCAAGTGTGTTTTATAAATTACACTGCGGCGAATGCAGGGGCAAATATTGATCCTAGTTTAATTGATGATGCGGGGGAGGTGGATTGGCAGCGCTTGGAAGATAAGACTAGGGATTTAGTTTCCCAGGTATTTGCTAATTTACCAGGTGATGACAGTCGGTAGGTGGGTAATTTTGGTGTTGATCGGCAATTAGTGAGAGGAAGTTTTTTTCACTTTCATGTAAATTAACTATCAAAACATAGTGGGGGCGTGGGAACCCCTACGCTTTAGCGAGGGGCTGAAACGCGACTCAATGGGAATCAAAACTTTATCCCCATTCCCACAGGGCGGCTAATTCAACTTCATGAACAACTTTGTCCAGAATATGGCATAAAATTAACGATTACCGAAGAGGCGTATACTTCAAAAGCGTCTTACCTGGATGGCGATCGCCTCTACAAACATGGTGAAAAACCCAGGGGGTGAAAACCGTCAGGTCAAAGCGTAAAACGCGGATTGTACAAAACTGCTGCTGGGATACTGCTAAACGCTGACTGTAACGGTGCCGCGAATACCTTAACAAAAGTAGCCACACACCTAGGTGTTAGCCTAGCCAAGTTGGGTAGGGGAGATGTCAAAAAATTTCCAAATTACTTTTTCCCTTGAGATTGCTACATTAGTTACAGGTGGCAAACCTGATGCCATCATAGAACTTAATAATTTTGTCCATTTCTACCTCATCGATATTTTTACAAAGCTTATGAATCCTGCCCTCACAAAAATTGGCGCTCAAATGTCTAACCTAACTGGCGTTAGAGCAATTATGAAAGATATTATCGAAACTTTGAAAGCCGGGGCGGGGCAAGAATTTATTAATTTGAGCGCTGGTAACCCGTTGATTTTGCCAGAGGTAGAACAGTTATGGCGAGACTGCACGGCTGAATTATTAGCTAGTTCCGAATATGGGGAAGTGGTTTGTCGTTACGGTTCGAGTCAAGGGTATGCACCGTTAATTGAAGCGATCGCCCATGACTTTAACAACCGATATGGTTTAAACTTAAGCGATCGCAATATTTTAATTACACCCGGTAGTCAAAGCCTCTACTTCTACGCTGCTAATGCCTTCGGCGGTTACACAAGTAACGGTGATATTAAGCAAATTGTTCTCCCCCTCAGTCCCGACTATACAGGCTATGGCGGTGTGTGTTTAGAGCCAGAAGCCTTAATCGCATATAAACCCACTTTAGACATTGATGTAGAGGCTCACAGGTTTAAATATCGTCCAGATTTCAGCCAACTGTCAATTACAGAAAGTACCGGTTGCGTGATCTTCTCTCGTCCCTGTAACCCCACGGGTAATGTTCTGACTCAGGATGAAGTGAAAAAAATTGCAGCTTTAGCAGCACCTCACGATATACCCGTGTTAATTGACTCAGCTTATGCGCCTCCTTTCCCGGCTTTGAACTTCACAGAAATGACACCCGTATTCGGTGGGAATATTCTACATTGCATGAGTTTATCCAAGGCGGGATTACCGGGGGAACGTATAGGTATCGCCATTGGTGATGAAAGCATGATTCAAGCCTTAGAGTGCTTTCAGACAAATTTGTGTATTCATCCCTCACGGTATGGACAAGCTATAGCCGCTAGTGCTATTAACTCTGGTGCTTTAGCCCAAATAGCTGAAGCAGTGATTCGTCCCTTCTACCAGAAGAAGTTTTCTGTGCTAGAAAATACTCTAGATGCCGCAATGCCCCGAGATTTACCTTGGTTCCTCCATCGCGGTGAAGGTGCTATATTTGCTTGGTTGTGGCTGCAGGATCTACCCATTACTGACTGGGAATTTTACCAGGAACTCAAGCAAGTGGGTGTAATTGTTGTTCCTGGTAGTAGCTTTTTCCCTGGTTTGCGGGAACAATGGCAGCACAAGCATCAATGTTTACGTATTAGTCTAACGGGTAGTGATGAGGAAATCGCCATAGCTATGCAACGTTTGGCACAAGTGGCAGCACAAGTGTATCAGCCTGCTGTAGTAAATGCATAAATTATGAAAACCAAGAGCCAAGGCGCAAAAACCGCCAAGAATCAAATTACCTCAGTCCCGAATCTTGATGAATGGTTGGAAATTGGTAAAATCGTCGCACCTCAAGGCTTGTCTGGGGAGTTGCGGGTTTATCCCCAATCGGATTTTCCCGAACGGTTTGAGGTTCCGGGAATACGTTGGTTATGGTATCCAGGCGACAGCGAGCCACAACCAGTGGAGTTGTTGTCGGGACGTTATGTAGAAGGTAAAAATTTGTGTGTGATTTGTTTGGCGGGTGTGGAAAATCGTAACCAAGCAGAGGCTTTGCGTGATTATATGTTACTAGTACCCGCAAGCGATCGACCCCAATTAGGTGAAGATGAATATCATGTCACCGATTTATTGGGGATGTTGGTTTTTATGCAAGAATCAGGGGAACTTGTGGGGGAGGTGGTAGATGTAATTTCAGCCGGTAACGATTTATTACAAGTGGAGATGCATCAGGAAAATGAACCTGTAACCTCAGAAAAATCACTTAAGACTGTTTTGATCCCATTTGTCAAAGAGATTGCCCCGGTGGTAGATTTATCATCCCGTCGGATTGAAATTACTCCCCCTCCTGGTTTGTTGGAACTAGCCATTAGTCGTTAGTCAGCTGCTGGGCTACCTCACTTTTGTGGGAAAGTATCAAGGTTGTTGTCGCTACTGCTAGTATGCCTGTGATCCCTAGGCATAGCAGAGCGGTTTTTTGTCTGAGTTTGATTGACCTGGTAAAACTGTCGATGTGATGATCAGCACAAATAACTGGAATTTCTTGCAGTGCTTTTAAAGCCAGAGATGCACTAGCATAGCGATATCTACCCTGAAATTTCACCAGTTTCATTAACCACGATTGAAAACGCGGATGTAATTGGGGAAGTATTTCCCGGCAATTAAACCCATACTGCTTGTCTATCAATTGACAAATCTCAAGAGAACTAGTACCACTGAGTAAGCAAATCAATGTTATCCCTAAACTGTACAGGTCTGTAGCCTGGGTGAGGGGATGACCAAGTTGCTCCTCTGGAGGCATGAAACCAGGCGTTCCAGAAGCAATGCTAGTGAGAGGCATTTTCACCTCCTGTAACCAAGCTAAGTCAAAATCCACTAGGTAAGCGTTGAGATCCTCATCAACTAAAATGTTTTCTGGTTTGATATCCCGATGAATAATTGGGTTGGGTCTTGTCTGCAAATAAACTAAAATCTCTAAAACCGATAGGGCTATTTGTTTGACTTCTTCCGGCTGAAAGCTGCGTCTTAACCCCAAAGATGGAGCATTTTTATACTCCTGTACCAGATAAAAATGATCGGAGGTGGCACAAGAGTCTATGTAGCGGGGGATACGAGGATGATCAAGTTGTTGCAGAATTTCTATTTCCCGTTCGTAAGTTTTTAAACCTGACCAATCAGCATTCGTATGGGCAAAATTGAACTGTTTAATTACCACCTGTTGATGAGATTTACAGACCTGAGCCTGGTAAGTAATGCGCCCCTCTATCTGGTTCCGTCCTAGTTCTCTGATCACTTCATAGCCTAGCTGAGAAAAATCAGGACTATGAGTGAGGGGAATTGCTTCTGCATTGTGTACATCAAGCTCCATTACACACACCATCTACGTCTGATTTGCTCAAGGGGCGACAGCTACTGCTTGCGTAAGCCATAGAAAAAATAAGAGGTGTTGACGCAGTTTTGTCACCTTACCCACACTAGAAGATAGTTTGTGCATCTATTCACCGGCTAGACGCCTTTTGGGCGTCTGTATAGCTCAACTATTAATTTTGCGCCAACCAAGCGACAATGTGGGCGTTAACAATGTCTGGAACTTCATCGTGGGGACAATGACCGGCGTTAGGAATGGGCATAATTTTGATCTCTTTGCCATTCTCACGCGCTTGTTCATAAATCTTCGCCCCGGTAATTGGTGTCCAAGGATCATCAGCACCCCAAATTACTAATAAAGGACGTTGGATGTTGGGCAATAGTTCCTCTGGACTAGGACCAGGTGGGGCTGTGAGGATGGAGGCGAAAACTTCCTGCGCCCCTGGGTCACAAGATGGAGTATAAAGAATATCTACTAATTCATCTGTTACAGCTTCCCGGTGGCGGTAAACTTGGTATAGGGTGCGACGAATTTGGGATTTTTGACGAATGCGGTTATAAACAAATTTACCTGTGATCGGCGATCGCACGAATTTATTAAAAGCTGCCATTACTATGCGCAAAGGTGGATTCAACTCATGGGGACGATGACTCAAACCACCAGCAGAGTTAATTAAAACACCACCCGCCGTAATTTCTGGATGTTCTGCCAGCACTATCAAGCTTAAAAGCGCACCAATAGAGTTACCGATAAATACAGCAGGTTCTTGGATATGTGCTTCCCAAAAATCTTTCAGTAGTTCTACCCAGACTTCTACACTGTAGTTGATTATCGCCTTATCAGAACCACCAAAACCCAAAAGATCTAGAGCAAAAACCCGATAGCCGGCGTCAGCTAAAACCGGGATATTTTTCCGCCAGTGTCCAATGGAAGCACCAAAGCCGTGAACCAGTACCAAAGGGCGGCCTGTACCCATGAGGGTGTATTGAATTTTGTGACCTCGCCAAGTCCAAACAAGTTTTTCTAAGGTGACTGATGGCGATGGGGTGGCGTTAGCCATAGATGGCTGCTGTGTAGTTCCGGTCATTGTCATTATTAAAATTAATCAAGTATTGTTATATATAATTATTGTCCCTGAAAGCATGGCTACGCCACCTAAACCACTGAGAATATGTTAAAATCAGGTAGCCTAGACAGGTAATTGTGCCAAGTAAGGCCTGGTGAGTGGTTTATGGCTAACGCCACGCTATCGGCTACGATAAATGGCAGTCTTTGGGGTTACCACCCCTGGAGAAGTTTCACTGAGGGTTTTGCAAACTAGTGGGAAAGGTGACGCTCTCACTAAGTTGAATAGGAATCTCCCGTTAATGTATTGTCAAAAACAGTAAACCAGCGAGGGTAAACATGATGATTCTGCCTGGATCAATAGTTAGGGTTAAAAATCCCGCAGACACCTATTATCGCTACGAAGGACTTGTACAACGTGTCAGTGACGGCAAGGTAGCTGTGCTGTTTGAAGGTGGTAACTGGGATAAATTAATTACCTTTCGCTTATCAGAATTGGAACCCGTAGAACTCAATGCCGGCAGAAAGGTTTAACTGAACTAAGATGATGCGTCTACCACTACCACAGTTTACCACAGGCGATCGCCAGCCCCGGCATATTGCGGAGGTGATAGAAACTAGTTCTACTGAATTTCTTGCCCAGTGCTTGGAAGCGGAAGACTTAAGTGTTCCCGCCATGCCGCCTTTTGGTAGTTGGGTTTGTGCCGTGGATGAAGAGTCAGGCCATCAGATTTATGCTGTGGTGTATCTTGCTACCACGACTCCCATAGATTCAGTACATCGCGCTGTGGCCTTGGGGTTGTCTTTGCAGGACTTACGCGAGGAACAGCCCCAAATTTTTGCCATGTTGAAAACTGAATTTCGGGCGGTTATTGTAGGGTTTAAGCATTCGTCGCGGACTCTAGGGCTAAACCAAGGCCTATATCAGTATTTACCACCCCGTCCCCCGCAAATTCATCAAGCTGTTTATCTGTGTGAATCAGAAACCATCATCAAATTCACCGAAGAACTAGATTTTTTACGGACATTGCTTTCTCTAACTAGCGCCCCAGTAGAGTCATTAACAGCAGCAGCCATCCGCCATGTTTACCAATTACGCCAAGCTGACCGACAGTGGCTGATCAAAGCTGGGCGTACTCTCAGTATTTTGTTAAAAGACGATTATGATCGCTTAAGGTTTATTTTAAGTCAAATCCATCCTTAGATTACCTAAAACGACTTGAAAAAACCAAAGTATGTAACCAAAGGTCAAGATGTGATCCAGTGAGTATCAGCGTTAAAGCGCACATATAAAAAGCTAAGTAGTAAAATCCTAAATCCAAGTAAAGGCAGGTTGACCAAAAAACGAGACGTGAGCCAGTGGGTTTAGACATGGGGATGAGTCGGTAGCGACTGAGAATATTATATAGCTTGACTTGTTGCGAAGGTTGCAGCTAATATTCTAAGAAAAGTAGCGATCAAGCTAGGTTTAGACCTAAGCCGAATCAGTAGGGTGTCTTTGATCACCATTGAAAGTTCATTTGTGGACTCTTCAAGAATCCCCCGGCTTCTAGCCGTCGGGAGTATCAAAGATATCATTGGAGTTAACATTACGTGGAAGTCCCCACCCTTAAAGTACTCGTAGGGTGGGGATAGGGAACGGGCAAAATGAGGATTGCATACCTGACTAATATTAACCGCAAGGTTGAATAGGGAATGGTATGTATGAGGAATCGCCAATTAATCCGGTGGGAGCTTCTTTATTAAACACCCACTTCAGTTGTAATATTAAAGTAGGGAAATAACTGGTGTCCCAATAGGGACGAACCATAATCTTTTAGTTTTTTGAATTTTTCGCCAGGGTGGATTTTACGTTAATTAATCATTTTGAGTTGATTGCCTGGTAGGTAATCACAAATTCGGCGTAACCCCTTAAAGTCTAAATCCATGGAACTAATATCACAAGTTCTGCTCACCGATAGCTTGCGTGGCGTAGCCATACCAACTACTCAGGTTATCGGCGAGGAAGCAATTGTGACCTTTGCTGTTTTGCTGGTGGTCATCTTAGTTATACCCATCCTCTTTGAGCGATTGAGACTACCAGGATTTATCGGCTTAGTCTTATCTGGGTTAGTACTCGGTCCATCAGGGTGGAATCTCTTGCACACAGAATCAGGGGTTATGAAGCCCTTATCAGACATTGCCTTACTTTACTTGATGTTTGTAGCTGGTTTAGAACTGGAACTGAAGCATTTCCAACGCCAGAAACAACGCTCATTAGGGTTTGGTATCCTTACCTTTAGTTTTCCCCTACTCATGGGAATCTTGGTAGGACAGATTTTTGATTTTCAATGGAACACCTCGATTTTAATCGGCTCCTTATTAGGTTCCTATACCCTTGTGGCATATCCCATGATCACTCGTCTGGGGATGATAAATAATGAAGCTGTCAGTATCACCGTGGGAGCAGCCACTTTTACCAACCTCAGCGCTGTACTGGTATTAGCTGTTTGTATAGCGACCCCTGACCCGGAGTTATTCAGCTGGGCGTCACTAATGCGCTTGTTGATCTGGTTGAGTATTTACACCATCCTCATTGTAGTTGGTTTAAGCATTCTGGGTAAAGAATTTTTCCGCCAATTTAGAGACGACGAGGGTAATCAGTTTTTATTTGTGTTACTCAGTGTATTTCTGGCTGCGCTGGGTGCTCAATTGATAGGAGTGGAAACAATTGTCGGAGCCTTTTTAGCAGGTTTGGCGGTGAATGCAGCCTTGGGTGAGGGGCCAGTTAAAGAAAAGGTGATATTTATTGGTAGTGTCTTATTTATTCCCATTTTCTTGATTAATTTTGGCTCAATTATTGATTTAACTGCCTTAATTACCAGTATTACCACCCTGGAATTAACACTTGTGATTGTAGTCAGTTTAATCAGCAGCAAATTCATAGCAGCTTTATTCACAAAACTGCTTTACGGCTACAACTGGGGGGAAATATTGACTATGTGGTCATTGTCAATACCTCAGATGGGGATAACTTTAGCAGCCACTTTAGTGGGATATCGGGCTGGGTTGCTCTCAGAAGCAGTATTAAACAGTGTCCTTGTTTTAATGATCGTTACCTCGATCTTAGGTCCATGGATGACCAGTCAGACAACTGTAGCCTTAGTCTCTACCCCCGTTGCTACATCAACCGCAACTCTATCTAAAGAGAAAACAGAAGCAAAACACAGTTGTATGACCATAGTTGTACCTGTGTGTAATCCTCATACTCAGCAGTATTTAATTGAAATGGCAGGATTATTAGCAAATCAAGCTGAAGGTAAAATTGTACCATTGGCCATTGCTACTGCTACCGGTAATATGGATGCACCGCATTTAGAAACTGCTCTGCGCCGCAGTGAGCGGTTATTAGCAAAAGCTAGAGCACAAAGTCGACTCTTGGGAGTAAAAGCAGAACCATTACTGAGAATTGATGATGCTTTTGCTTCGGGTATTAGTAGAGCAGCTCGGGAACAAAAAGCTAATTTAATCATCATGGGTTGGGGTAACCGCACTGGGTTGAGAGCGCGTTTATTTGGCAATGTAATTGATAATGTCCTGTGGTCATGTCATTGTCCGGTAGTAGTGACCCGTCTGGTGGACTCGCCAAAGAAAATTCAACGCATCTTAGTACCCTTAGAAGATTTAACAGCATCATCATTGCCACCTGTACAATTTGCCCAGATGTTGGCTGAGGCTAATCAGAACGCCATCGTTACCGTACTGAATGTATGCACTCGTCCAGCTTTTAATTGCGGTCTGTTATGGCGGACTCATAACCGCAGCAGTATGGCTAACGCCACGCTATCGCTATCAGAGAAAATCGCCAACCGGCGATCGCACCTGGCCTCATTAATATCTCAACTAGATGTACCTATTCCCCCAGAAATTCAAATTATCGTTCATGAAAATGCTGCCCAAGCCATTTTACAGGCAGCACGATTATATGATTTAGTAGTATTACCTTTTATACGAAATCGTACAAGTCCCGGAGGGTTAGCTGTTAGTGATGTCACCAGCCAGTTAGCTGGAGAACTTACCTGCTCTATTGTCATGCTGGGAACACCACAACAGAGTCAAGGGGGAGTGTTACAGCCCCAGATTTCCCGGTCGACCTCTGTCCTATAGAAAAACGGTGTCTCTATATTTTTCCGGTAAATCACTTGATATGAGCAGATGTTTTGATTGTGTCCTCAACCGTTCATTGAAGGCGGCAAGAGAGTGATATTTGATCATTGAAGATTTGATGAATTATCAGACCAATCAGACCATCTGATGGGGCTGTTTGCTATCTTTATACTATGAATTATTCAGCAGTAAAGTTGAAAATTGACAAAATTCAGTTTATACTGTTCTTGTATAAAAATGTTTCTTTAAAGTTACATTTGTTGGTTCGATATTTATTTGCGCACGGAAACCGGATGATTTCATCCTCAGTTCCAGGGTAACTACAAATATTTGTAAACTTTCTGTAAAAATATGAGAATTTTGGTTACGGGCGGCGCTGGATTTATTGGTTCTCATCTGATTGACAGATTAATGTCAGCAGGCCATGAGGTTATTTGTTTGGATAACTTTTACACAGGTCGTAAAAGTAATATCCTCAAATGGATGAATAATCCATATTTTGAGGTGATTCGTCATGATATCACAGAGCCAATTCGCTTAGAAGTCGATCAAATATATCATCTAGCCTGTCCAGCTTCTCCAGTACATTACCAGTACAACCCGGTAAAAACTGTAAAAACTAATGTGATGGGGACATTAAATATGTTGGGACTAGCTAAACGTGTTAAGGCCAGATTCTTTTTAGCCTCAACCAGCGAAGTGTATGGTGACCCCGAAGTTCATCCCCAAACAGAAGAGTATTGGGGTAATGTTAATCCCATCGGCATTCGTTCATGTTACGACGAAGGCAAACGCATTGCTGAAACTTTAACATTTGATTACTACAGACAAAATAAAGTCGATATTCGCGTGGTGCGGATTTTCAATACTTATGGTCCGAGAATGTTAGAAAACGATGGTCGAGTAGTCAGTAATTTTATTGTTCAAGCCTTACGGGGTATTCCTTTAACTGTGTATGGTGATGGTTCCCAAACTCGGAGTTTCTGCTATGTTTCCGACTTGGTGGAGGGATTTATCCGCTTAATGAATAGTGACTATGTTGGTCCGGTGAATTTGGGTAACCCTGGGGAATACACGATTCTAGAATTGGCGCAAACTATACAAAATATGGTCAACCCAGATGTGGAAATTCACTACGAGCCTTTACCATCTGATGATCCGCGTCGTCGCCAGCCTGATATTACTAAAGCGAAAACCTTGTTAGATTGGTCACCTACTGTCCCGCTGCAAGAGGGGTTAAAGCTGACAGTGTCAGATTTCTGCGAGCGGATAAAATACGGTACTTAAATATCAGCTTTTTGCGGTATTTACTGTTGTGCTTAATTAGCCTGTAGGCTAAATATGTTCCTATTCGTTATTTTGCATTATCGGTGCTTCCGACATTAATGTAATATTTTAACGATTTTTTTCAAGGCTAACCCCAAAAAACGAGGAGTTAAACTCAATGCGTGTTTGCGTAATTGGTACTGGTTACGTTGGTTTGGTGACGGGCGCTTGCTTGGCCCGTATCGGCCATGATGTAATTTGTGTCGATAATAATGAAGAAAAAGTTAAGTTAATGAAATCGGGACAGTCCCCCATTTTTGAACCGGGACTCTCGGAAATTATGCAGTCTGCTATTCGAGAGGAGAAAATTCACTTTACTACAGATATTGCCGCCGGAGTAGCCCATGGTGAGATTCTGTTTATTGCAGTGGGAACACCACCCTTACCTACTGGTGAAAGTGATACCCGTTATGTGGAAGCTGTCGCTCATAGCATTGGCGCGAATCTCAACAGTGGTTATAAGGTAATTGTCAATAAGTCTACAGTACCCATTGGTTCTGGTGACTGGGTGCGGATGATTGTTTTAGATGGTATTGCAGAACGTCAAAAAACACTTATACCCAACGGTGGGTTGGCTGTCCAGGAGAAATTACCTGAGTTTGATGTTGTCAGCAATCCAGAGTTCTTACGTGAAGGTTCGGCAGTATATGATACTTTTAATCCCGATCGCATTGTCTTGGGGGGTAATAGTCAAAGAGCGATCGCTTTAATGCAAGAATTATATATTCCCATTGTCGAACGTCAGTACGCTGCGGATAAATCTTTACCTCCTGTGCCGGTGCTGACCACAGACCTGAGTTCGGCAGAAATGATCAAATACGCTGCTAACGCCTTTTTAGCTACCAAAATCAGTTTTATTAACGAAGTGGCTAATATCTGCGATCGCGTCGGTGCTGATGTTACCAAAGTAGCAAAAGGCATAGGTCTGGACTCCCGGATTGGTTACAAGTTTTTAAACGCTGGTATTGGTTGGGGTGGTTCCTGCTTCCCCAAAGATGTGGCCGCACTGATTCACACTGCTGATGATTATGGCTACGAAGCCCAAATTATGAAAGCTGCTGTTAGTGTAAATGAACGCCAACGCTTAATCGCTTTAGAAAAACTCCAACAAGCCTTAAAAATCCTCAAAGGTAAAACTGTGGGACTTTTGGGTTTGACCTTCAAGCCAGATACAGATGATATGCGCGACGCTCCAGCACTCAACCTCATTGAGCACCTCAACCGACTGGGCGCAAAAGTCAAAGCCTATGACCCCATTGTTTCCCAAACAGGTATACGTGATGGTTTAACCGGTGTACTAGTAGAAACCGACGCCGAAAGGTTAGCTGATGGCTGCGACGCTTTAGTATTGGTGACTGAATGGCAACAGTTCGGCAGTCTAGATTATGCTAAAATGGCGCAATTAATGAACCATGCGGTAATTATAGATGGTCGTAACTTCCTTGACCCTGACACTATGGTGAGGGCTGGTTTCCAATATATAGGCGTGGGAAGATAGAGATCCCGGACTTCTGTATGGATACTCAAGGGTTGGGAATTCATGAAAGAAGTCCGGGATCTAATTAACGGTGGTGTAACTAAGGATTACGAGGTATACGTTCTATTTCTGCATATCCACTAAAGATTAACTTTTTACCTTCAGTTTCTAAACGATTCAGCCGCATTTTTACACCATCAAGGTCAAAGCGATCTAAGTCAACCATATTATCTAAAATTTCTGCGAATGCTATCCCCAATACTTGGGACACTTCTCGTTGTGCTACAGGTACTGTGTCCAGTTCAATTTTAGGGTCTTTAAAAGAAATCCGTCGCCGTCTTTCCACCGCGACAGCCATGGTCATACATAGGGGTATGAGTTCCCCATTATTTAAATCTGCCTTAGCCATCATTCGCAGACGATTTTCTGCCAACAGTTCTACTTGAATATTAGTGAATGTTACCGGTTCACCGCCAGATATTGCCGTCAAGGAGGGTATGGTAAGGTTCACCAGATGCTGTGTTACTAGTTTGGCATTGAAGGCTTGGTTAATGCCAGCTTCTGATAATACTACGTGAGCGATCGCTTGAGTAGGCTGCTTGAGCTTGAGCTTACCACTCATAACCGCGCCGAAGTCAATGGCAACAGCATCCGTTTCAAAGGACATTTCCTCTACCAAGAAATCTTTGCGAATCACCAACCCTCGACCGCTCATTTTAAAGCTGTCAATGCTGCCTTGCAACAGTTTGCTGGAGGGATAGCAGCGTACAAAGACTTCTACTGACTCGCTTTGGGTAAACAAGTGGCGAATCGTTTGGCTGGCGACTGTGTTTAGCATTCGCTCTCCCCAATCTGTACCTTGAGAATCTTTTAAACCAGTAAGTCCGCCTAACATGAAGTTTTGGGTCTCTAGAAGTTCTTTATACTTTTGTAACAAATTGTGAACAATACAGCAAGCGATCCCCACATTCATTTTGCTGATGGTGAGGTGAGCGACAAGTGATAATTGATGTTTAAATGTGTCAGATATTACATTATTCTATCTCGGAAACCCAAATTCTTGTTGTTCACGAATCGATTCAACGTCAAAATATTAATTATGGATTGGGTTTTAGTTAAGAGTGCAGATTTCAGGATTTCAGAGAGAGTAGACTAGACCCTAAACCGCAAATCATACGGAGGAACAACGGTGGTTACACTACAACTGCGCCAAATTGATGTTCAACCAGGACAATGTTTGATATTACGCGAGATTAGTTGGGCAGAATTTGAAGCAATTTTAGAGGAATTAGGAGAACATCGCGGTGCGCGAGTTGCTTACTATCAGGGAGTGTTAGAAATTCGGATGCCGTTGCCAGAACATGAAAAAGCTAAGATAATAATTGGCGAATTTGTGAAAATTTTGCTTGATGAATTAGAAATAGACTGGGAACCTTATGGTTCAACTACATTTAAGCGTCAAGAAATGGCCGTAGGTTTAGAACCAGATGATTGTTTTTATATTCAAAATGCAGCACGAATGATCGGTAAAAATCGACTGAATTTATTAGTTGATCCGCCTCCAGATTTAGCGATCGAAATAGACGTAACCTCAAAGACTCAACTTTCAGCTTATGTGGCGTTGGGTGTTCCTGAACTTTGGTGTTATGCGGATAGTCAATTGCAGATTTTTCTGTTACGTGAAGGTGAGTATGTGCAGGTACAAAATAGCCCCACATTTGGAGATTTGCCTGTGATTGAGGGCATTTTGCAATTTTTGAAGTTGAGCGAGATAGAGGGTGCTAGTGCAGCGCGGCGAGCTTTTCGGCAGTAGCTGCGTTCTCTTCTAGGGGGATGAGTAGATACGTTTAAGCTCTTTCCATTTCTCGGTCTGTGAAAGGTATTGCCATTAAGCTATATTCAGTCTTGGTAAATAAGAGTGTACCCAAATATACTATGTTAAAATCGCCCCACCCATTAACCGCTCATAGCGATACTTCAACTCAGCTTTCATCAGATCCCAACGCCCCAGAGTGACATCTATTTCTATCACCTTCTCCGCCGCTTGTCTAGCTAACAGTAAAACCTCCTCATCTTCCACCAAGCTGGCTAAAGTAAAATCTGCTACACCTGATTGACGAGTTCCCAGAACTTCCCCCGGTCCACGTAACCGCATATCCATCTCCGCAATAAAAAAGCCATCCTGGGACTGTTCCAACACCTTTAACCGTTGTTGAGCATCAGGACTGCGAGAACTACTCATCAATAGACAAAAAGACTTCGCAGCCCCCCGACCCACACGCCCCCGTAATTGGTGCAGTTGTGACAAGCCAAATCTCTCGGCATTTTCTATGAGCATAACGGTTGCATTAGGGACATCGACACCCACTTCTACAACGGTGGTAGAAACTAAAATCTGGGTTTGGCGAGCGCGGAATTTAGTAATTGCCGCTTCCTTTTGTGCCGCACTCATGCGACCATGCAACAATCCCACCTGAAACTCTGGGAAAACAGTTTCCTGTAACTTTTGATGCTCCTCCACCGCCGAACGCAAATCTAACTTTTCCGACTCTTCGACAAGTGGTAAAACTATATACACCTGTCTTCCTTGGGCAACTTCCCTGCGGATTAAATCATAAGCTTGGCGGCGTTGTTGACCCGTTAATACAGTAGTCTGAATTTTTTGCCGTCCCGGTGGTAACTCATCAATCTGACTAACATTCATATCCCCATGTATAGTTAACGCCAAAGTCCGAGGAATGGGGGTCGCCGTCATAGTTAACACATGGGGTTGCTCACCTTTTTGCTGTAACAGCGCCCTTTGTTTCACCCCAAAACGGTGCTGTTCATCAATTACCACCAGCCCCAGTTGCTGGAAGTTAACAGTATCTTGAATTAAGGCGTGAGTACCCACCAACAGAGGTAATTCACCGGTTCCTAGCTGCGAGTGAATTTCCCGGCGTTTAGGAATTTTAGTGGAACCTGTGAGTAATTCTACTGGTAAATGCAACAAGTTAAACCAGCTAACTAACTTACGATAATGCTGTTCTGCTAAAACCTCCGTAGGAGCCATTAACGCAGCTTGATAGCCAGACTGAATCGCCGCCAAGATAGCAATTACCGCTACCACAGTTTTACCCGAACCCACATCCCCCTGTACTAAACGATTCATGGGTGTGGATTGTTGTAAATCCTTGAGAATATCATTAATTACCCGTTGCTGCGCCCCTGTGAGTTGAAAAGGCAAAATTTCCGAGAACTTCTCAATTAGCTGACCTTTAGGGGCGATAATAGCACTAGTTTGGATAGCCTTAGCTTGCTGCTGACGTTGTAGTAAGCCCAGTTGCAGGTAGAAAAATTCATCAAAAACTAGACGACGACGGGCAACTTGTAAACTGGTACTGTCATCAGGAAAATGGATATTAGCGATCGCATCCTTCAACTCCATTAAACCATACTTTTCCCGTAACCCCTTAGGTAAAGGGTCTTTCAGATTAACCACAGCAGGCAAAGCAGCCCTAACCGCCTGTCTGAGCGTATTGGCCACCACACCCTCAGTGAGAGGATAAATGGGCACTACCCGACCAATAGTCAGAGAATCAATGGTATCCCCAGGATGTGCTAATACTTCCAGTTCTGGGTTATCGAGAGTCAAACCATATTTACTTTCCTTCACCAACCCGCAAGCCGCCAAAATACTACCCACAGGGTAGCGGCGTTTTAAACCTTCTTGCCAACCGCGACTAGCAAAACGCGCACCAGCAGCAAAGCGACTAATTTTAATTTCGCCGGTCTTATCCTTGAGGACTAATTCTAAAATGGATAATTTTTTATTTTTGGGGCTAGTAAAACAGTTACAACGCTTGACGCTGGCAATTATGGTAACTGTTTCACCCCCTTGTAAGTCTCGGATATTCACCTGACGACCATAGTCAATGTGGTCACGGGGATAGTAGTAAAGTAAATCACGCACCGTGTACAAATTCAGCGCTGCCAATTTTTCAGCATTGCGGAGGCCTATTTCTGGTAAATCACTGAGTTTTTGGTCAATCTTAGGCGCTAACCGCCGAGACACCTCTGCTACAATTGGGGTTTTAGGTTGAGGATTTTGGCTTTGGTATTTCTGCTGTGGCTGTGTGGTAGTTTCCTTTGGTTCTTGCTGTAGTTGGTAGAGATACCGGCGAGTTTCAGCCACTAAGTGCTGTCTTTCCTCTAGGTCCAGATGGGGATAATTAGCAAACCTCGCCGCTAGTTCTTCCCAACGGCTACGTTCTGATCGCCATAGCGTGGTAGTTTGTTCCCTAGAGGGCGAAACTGTGGGGAATTTCCCAAAAGTCAAGCACAGAAATTCACTGAAGCGGTATTGTTTGCCCATCAAGTCTGTAAAGCCCTGGTCTGCTTCTATTGCCAAGGCTTTCTGCAATCTTACCCAATCTGGTTGGTCATTGGTCATTGGTCACTGGTCATGGGGAATGGGGTAAATGGGAATATCTCTACTCAAACCAACTCGCGCGCCATGCAGACTCAGCTTGAGCAACTGAGCGCTCCCGTTGCTTTTTTTGATAATCTCGTCCTACGCTCTGAAGTTGAACTAGAATAGGGCGAATTTGTTTACGATCAGATGAAAGTTTTGTATCAGCAAATTCCATTTCTGCCAATCGGAGATTAATCGCCATAACCTGTGTGAGTTTTGAGTTTTCCGGACTTTGTTCATTTTCAATTTCCACCACCAAGTTTAACAGGTTGGGTAGCCCTGGTATAACCTGAACAGATGCTTCTGATAGGGATAGCGTGGCATTTGGTTCCATAACCGCCGCTGCTGCTTCTAAAAGAGGTTCAGGTATTTTTTCGGTTATAATACAAAATCTTTGTAATAAAATATTTGTCTCACGGGAGATATTTTTCAGTACACCTTGGATGAATTCTTCTATGCTCTCTTGCCATTCTAATACTTCCATGGGGTTGGATAAATCAGGCGGGGAATTTTTTTTAGTTACATTGCTCATAGGTAAGTCTGATGACTCAGATAACATCTCCCTGACTTCCTCATCTACTTGATCTACTTGATCAGAGCTTATCCCTTGAGCTTGGAGATAAGAACTTAATAACTCTGCACCTTGGGTACCCAAATTGCGGATACCTTGCTGCAACTTTTGGCGCTGATTCAGGGATAAATTGAGAAACTTTTCGGGATACCCTTGAGTACATAGATAGTAACTTGCCAAAATCAACTGCTTGGTGCAAGCTGTCCCCAAACTATGACAATAACTAGCATAAGCATTTTGGAGCGACCTGGCGATCGCCCGGATAGCCTCTTGTAAAGCTGTAATATCCCGTTCAATTAGCTCAATTGCTCTGGTCATATCTTCCTTACTTATCTGTGTACCCTAGGTCAAGCCGCTAACTTCGACAACCCACCACTACCCCAAAAAAACACAGGCCAGTTAATTATCACTGACCTGTCATTACACAACCAAAGAGTTATAAAAATAACTCATAACCACCAGTAAAATTACTTAGCACCCATTTGTGCAGCAACTTCTTCGGCAAAATTACTTTCTTGCTTCTCAATACCTTCACCCAGGATGTAGCGCACAAAGCGACTCACCTTGATAGGTTCCCCTACTTTGCCTTTAACTTGTTTTACCAAGTCTTCCACAGAAATACCCTGGTCGCGAATGAAAGGCTGATCCAACAAAGTCATTTCTTTCAGGCGTTTCTCAATGCGACCTTGAACAATTTTCTCTTTGATGTTATCCGGCTTATTAGCCAAATCATCCCGCCCCATTTCAATCGCCTTTTCCTTTTGAGCAATTTCCGCTGGGATTTCCTCGATGCTAACATACTCAACATTGGGACAAGCAGCCACTTGCATAGCAGCATTCTTCGCCAATGTTTGAAACTCTTCATTCTTAGCTGCTGAATCAGTTTCGGCGTTAAGCTCTACTAAAACCCCAACTCGACCACCAGTGTGAATGTAGCTGTCTACGATACCTTCTTTACCTTCTGGAATGGCAAAATTGATAAAGCGACGTACCTGGATATTTTCACCAAGCTGGGCAATGGTTTGCTTGATAAACTGGTCTACCGTGACGCTTTGATCTTCAAGATAGGGCTGAGTCAATAAAGACTCTACACTATCAGCTGTGGCTGCTTGCTGGGCTAGGTTTTTCACGAGAGCTTTAAACGCTTCGTTACGGGCGACGAAATCGGTTTGGCAGTTAACTTCTATGAGTACACCAACCTCACCACCGGGTTGAATGTAGGTCTCTACTAGACCTTCTGCCGCAATGCGATCGCTTTTTTTCCCTGCCGAAGCAATGCCTTTTTGTCGCAGCCATTCTATAGATTTTTCTATGTCGCCTTCATTTTCCTTGAGGGCTTTTTTGCAGTCCATCATGCCTGCACCAGTTTTTTGGCGTAGCTCTTGGACAAGTTTTGCCGATATTTCCGCCATGTTGCCTTAATTCCTAACTTTACCTTGAGTTGTTATCGCTCACGGGTGTTGAGTATTTCTATCTTACTCAGGGCTGGGGAAGAAAAAGCTGTGAAATCTGATAGAGATGGTGAAAGAAGAACCCCACCCCCGTCACCCCCTCCCCTCAAAACAGGAGGGGGAATCATAATATACTTATTCTCATTAGCATGGCGTTAGCCATACTTGTTTCTTCCCCTTTGAACACTCAGCAACGCCAGATGCTGATTGATGATGATTATTCCTCGTCCTCAGAGGTGGAGTCAGCATCTTCGTACTCCTCGTACTCCTCGTCATACTCAGAAGCATCATAATCTTCGTATTCGTCAGTTTCTAGCTGACCGTGACGACCTTCATAAATTGCATCCGCCAATTTGCCAACTATCAATTTAATTGATCTGATGGCATCATCGTTAGCTGGTATGGGAATATCTACTACGTCTGGGTCGCAGTTTGTATCTAACATAGACACAATAGGCAGTCCCAGTTTTTGGCATTCTTGAACTGCATTATATTCCCGCCGTTGGTCTACAATCACCACCACATCGGGTACTTTCCGCATGTTCTTAATCCCACCCAGGTATTTCTGAAGCTTCACCATCTCGCGACGTAACATAGAAGCTTCTTTTTTGGGTAGTAAATCTAGAGCGCCGTTTTCTTCCCGGCGTTCCAAATCTTTGAGACGGTCTGCTCTGGTTTTGATGGTTGCCCAATTGGTGAGCATTCCACCCAACCAACGCTGATTAATGTAGAAAGAGCCACAACGTGCCGCTTCTTGGGCAACGATTCCGGCTGCTTGGCGTTTTGTCCCAACGAACAGGAATTTCTTACCTTGTTCAGACTGCGATCGCATATAACTATACGCATCTTCCATCAACTGGGCAGTTTGCACCAAGTCAATGATGTGTACGCCATTGCGAGAAGTATAAATGTAGGGAGACATTTTTGGGTTCCAACGCCGGGTTTGATGCCCAAAATGTACCCCTGACTCCATCATTTGAGCCAATGAAACTACTGGCATATTTTTTTACTCCTATTCGGGTTAAACCTCCACCCAGTTGTATTTCCCTGGTGAGGAAACACCCGAATTACTGGATGTGCGAGTTTAGACAACCCTCCGAGCATATCACAATAAATGTACTATTTCAACTCAATTTTACTGGTTTCTGACTTGGGCGTAAGCAGCATAAACTCCCTTGACGTTGTACCAATTAAGGAAAATTCGCGCCAATTCTAAGGCTAACTGGGGTTTACCTAAGTTAATTAGCCACCGCAACAAAGGCGCCATAGTCCGCTCATTCAGTAAGCCATTCAGGGAGAGAATACCCCACAGTAAACGATGTAACCAGGTCATTTGAATCATCATTCGCACTTCCCAACAGGGATGCTTTTGATAAAATAAAACTCCCATGCGTCCGCGTTGAATTTCTTGGTCAATCAAACGGGGAATTTGTTCTAAGTTAAATGGTGGATGCCAATGATAGCCCACCGCTGCTGGACATTTAATTAGTTTTAGCCCCAGTTTTTTGAGTCTCACACCTAATTCTAAGTCTTCCCAACCATACAGTTGGAAGCTATTATCGAACATTCCCGCCTTCTCTAGCCAATGCTTGGGGATGGCTACGTTACCCGTGGCAAAAAAAGCCGCAGAAAAATCTGTGATTTTATAGGGTTCAGCCGTGGGTTCATGGAAATTGCAAGTATTAATTACTGCACCATATGTAAAAAAGCGATCTGCTTCCTGCCGCGTTTCCCGATCGCTTCCTAGTTTTTTGCGCCCCTGCACCAGCGCCTCCCCATGGGCTTGCAGAAAATTCTTCACCACCACCAAATCACTATCAATAAAAACTATTATATCTCCCCGTGCTTGGGAAATCCCCAAATTTCGAGCCGCCGCCGGTCCGGCGTGGTCTTGCTCAAACCATCGCACATGGGGAAATTCTTCCTTATGTGCTTTCAACCAGTCCAATGTGCCATCAGTAGAGCCATCATCTACTAAAACAACTTCGTATGCACTTGATCCACTCAACTCTTGCACCTCCAAAGCGCGGAGGCACTTTTCTAGAATTGGTCGGCGATTATAAGTCGGTATAACAACACTGAAAAACACAGTCTTACCCACAACAGAATTACCCATCTCCAGGATAAGACAACAACAGACCAAGATAACTGCGGCGAGCCAGCCCCTGGCTTTAATCAAAAATAGGGGTGTTCAGTTGAAGTCACACAGTTTTGCCTAGTTACTCCAAATCATAAATTAAATAATAAATCAAGTATAGTTTTAGCAGTTTATAGAATAATTTTACTAATATTTATTTAGAGTATTTTTCTATGCACAGAAATTATTCTTAATCAAGACATCTGAGTAAATGTTTATTATTCAAAATTAAATGAGAATTATTTTTAATAAGTTGGGAAAAATGATCAATTAAGATAAATGTCAACCAAGGTTAGATAGCTAATTTATAAGCCTGTAGCTGAAATTTAGCTGCTGTAATAGCAGTGATTTATTTGATCAATAAAACAAATTATTCTCAAATAAAGCTACTGAATAAACTTAAATTAATCAGGTTATAACCATATTTTAATCTTTATTACATAAATTGAGGACAAAATATTGGTGCTTATGTTCAGTCAGGAAAATATCTGATTTTCCAATTTCCTCACCTGTGGGTAATTGGTTATCACAAGAGTAAAAACTATTCAATGGATATTGCAATTATCCCCATCAAGTCTTGTTTGAGTGTGCCAACTAAATTGCTTTGGTTATAAAGATTAAACGGAGTCACTATAAATGAAAGGTCATCTTCATCCGAAGAACAACATAACCCTCAACCCATCCGGTAATGAGTCAATTCTCGACGTAATTGGACGGGTGAGCATGAAGCGCCGGCGCTTTGTGGCAACAGCAGCTAGTACATCTATATTGGCAGTTTTGGGTGATACTACCGTCAGCGGCTTGCTGCAAACAGCAACTGCTTCCACATCCACAGTACCTGCAGGGCTTGGCTTTGCTGGTATAGGCTTCCAAAGTATTGAACCAAATCTCCGCAACGCAGAAACTGGACTGTTAGAGAAAGATTTAGTTAGTGTTCCACCGGGTTACACAGCGCGGATTTTATCGGCTTGGGGAGACCCCATCATGCCTGGTGCGCCTGATTGGCTACCCGATGCTTCTCAGGATGCAGCAGCCCAGGAAAAACAAGTGGGGATGAACCATGACGGGATGCACTTCTTCCCTCTTCCGGGACGCAGCTATTACAACCGGACATCGGGGTTAGATGTCCCTGTAGAAGGTCGGGCTTACAATAATAGGGGAATACTGTGTGTTAACCATGAGTATACCCAGGAATACTTCTTACATCCCGATGGTAACAACATCAGTAACACAACAATGACCATTGAGAAAGCCAGAAAATCTCAGGCTGCTCATGGTGTATCCATCCAAGAGGTATCCAAAAATAGATTTGGGGGTGGTTGGAGTGTTGATCGCAATTCCCGCTATGGTCGCCGCATTACCGTTAACACAGAAATGCGCGTTTCTGGGCCTGCGGCTGGCGATGCGTTGATGAGGTCTAAGAAATTCTCTATTCAACCCAATGGATCATTTGAAATTGGAGTGAATGATGGTTTCACTGCATACGGAACTGTGAACAACTGCGCCCATGGCATTACACCCTGGGGTACTTACCTGACCTGTGAAGAGAACTTTCACGGATATTTCGCTAACAGCACATTTGTAGATGGGCAAGATGACGATATAGTTAATATTCCAGGTCTGGAGGCTAAAAAGGCTGATATCATCAATGGACAAAGACGTTATGGTGTCCCTGCAGCCTCTAACTACTATCGCTGGCCTGAGGTTGATCCCCGCTTTGACGCTTTTAACAATCCCCTGGAGCCCCATTTATTCGGCTGGGTAGTGGAAATTGACCCCTACGAACCCAACAGCAGGCCAGTTAAGCGTACTTCCATGGGTCGCATCAGACACGAGAGCGTTCAATATGTTGTTGATGACAATAACCGTTTAGCTTTCTATACAGGTGACGATAACGTCAACGAATATATCTATAAGTTCGTTTGTTCTCGTACCTACGATCCTAAAGTGCGTGCCAATAACCGTGATATCCTTGACCACGGTACTCTCTACGTTGCCAAGTTCAATGACAATGGTACCGGTGAATGGCTACCTCTAGTGTGGGGTCAACGGGGACTGACACCAGAAAATGGATTTAATAACCAAGCAGAAGTGCTGATTAAAACCAGACAGGCTGCGGACAGAGTTGGCGCTACCATGATGGACCGCCCAGAGTGGATTGCTGTGCGTCCTCGCATTCGTGGGTTTAATGAAGTTGAAGTTTACTGCACATTAACCGCTAACTCTCGTCGCGGTACAGAACCCCCATCTGTTAATAATCCAGATGGCACAACCCGCGGAGGTTCTGCTCGTCCTCCTGTTGATGCGGCTAACCCCAGAGAGAACAACCGTTACGGTCACATTATCCGTTGGCGGGAGACTGGACGCAGCGTTGCAGCTACCACCTTTGACTGGGATATCTTTGTTCAAGCTGGGGATAAAACCAGAAGTGAGCCAAATCTACAAGGTAATGTGAATGGGGATGACTTTAGTAATCCAGATGGTTTATGGTTTGACTATTATGGTCGTCTGTGGATTCAAACTGACCACTCGGGTACTGGTACAGGTGATGTGGTTAATATTGGTAGTAACACCATGTTATGTGCTAACCCTAATGATCCTAGACAGGTCAAGCTTTTCCTCACTAGCCCCACAGACTGTGAAGTCACTGGTGTAATTACTACACCCGACCACAGAACCATGTTTATTAATATTCAGCACCCCGGCTCTCGCGGAAGTGCGGCTAATCCTACCAGCAATAGCAACTGGCCACATAGTCAAGGTCATGGCCCATCCGGTCGCCCCCGTTCTGCTACCGTGGTAATTACCAAGAATGACGACGGTATTATTGGTACTTAAATCCTAGACAGGTGACAAGCGTCAAGATTATTTTCCTATCCTCGACTTAAATAATAGTCGGGGATATTTTTTGCTGGGTTACAGGTTGGATATCTGACCTAGGGTAAAAGAGATATATATTTAACTGTTTATTAATTGTTTATTTCCTAAATTTTATTCTGGACTTTACCTATTCTTAAATTAAGCAAAAAATTTTCAACATAAATTAAATATATGTTCTTATGTTCAAGGTTTGGAATTAGTCAAACTGACTCTTAATTGAGTTTGGATTGGACAATTATATGGCGCTTCGCTATTAGTTGGGTTGGGATAATGCTTTCACTTGAATGGTGTAGATGTGGCTGTAATGATAATTCTCAAACAGTGCCAATAGGTGAGCAAAAAACTAAAGTTCTCCTGGTAACAGCAGCCTTGCTGAGTTTTTTCTTTGTGGCTGAGTGGACTGTGGGGCTGTGGAGTCACAGTTTATCTTTACAGGCAGATGCTGGACATATGTTTTCTGATGTGACAGCCCTGGGAATATCACTATTTGCTAGTTACCTAGCCCAGCAACCAGCCAGGGGGAAAGCAACTTTTGGATATCAACGTATTGAAGTTTTAGCGGCGTTGTTAAATGGTTTGAGTTTGTTGGCTATTGCCTCCTTTATTACTTGGGAAGCTGTTCAAAGATGGCAAAATCCGGGGAATATTTTAGGTTTACCGATGTTGGTAATTGCCATTGTCGGTTTAATTGTGAATCTAATTAATATTAGCTTTTTACATCCCCATACTCACAATGACTTAAACCTGAAAGGGGCTTTACTACATATCATAGCTGATACTGCTAGTTCTGTGGGTGTGATTGCTGCGGCTGTGGTTATCCATCTGTGGAATTGGTGGTGGGCTGATGTGGCTATTAGTTTAGTTGTGGCAACTTTTACCGGTGTGAGTGCATTGCCTTTAATCCAAGAAAGTTTAAAGATTTTTCTGGAATATGCACCTAAATCTATTGACCCGGTGGAGGTGAAAAAGTTTATTGAATGTTTCCCAGGAATTGTGGAAATAGAGAGGCTGCATATTTGGACAATTAGCAGCAGAAAAGTCATGCTTTGTGCCAATGTGACGGTGGAATGTGCCACGAATATAGAACGCGATCGCCTACTTGAGAAATTACATACTCACCTCCAGGACAATTTTCAAATTACAGATATAACTTTGCAGTTAGCTAGTCCCGCAAAACCAGGAAAAGTCCGTTTACATCCCTTATTTAATCAAGATTTATCTTTAATGTTAGCCGCAAAAAAATCTGGTTAACCCCATTAAATTTACCTTTACACATGATGCTTATAGCCAGGATTCTCAGCATAATCATCACCCATTTATTCGTCCACAATAGGAAGTAAAATGAAGGATTTCTCAGGATTCGGGTCTGTTTGGACTCGATGGCAAACAGCATTAGTAGCAATGCTATTAATGATATTCTACTGGTCATTTACCATAGTACCGGCTCATTCCCAATCCCTAGTGGCTGAACAGGTGAGGATTTGGCCTACTAACAACTCCACTCTGTTAGTAGACCAGCGTTTTGATTTGCGGGTAGAAAGTATCTTCCCAGCGGAAACTCAACAGGAACCGACTTTAACCTCTATTAGAATCAATGGGGTAGACTTTACCAATTCCTTTAGAGAAGGTATTAACCAACAGCTACAATTACCAGGGGGCGAACTGGAAATCGGTAAGCCATCAGACTCTAAACTGTTTGGTCAAACACTGCGGAACTATTCCTTTGATACCCCTGGCGTTTACGAGGTAGAGGCTACGGTCAATATTGATGGTAGAGATGTTTTCGCCCGTAACACCTACAAGGTGCAGCGCTTCCAACCCAGCGGAAACCTCAACCGAATTATCTTTTACGTCGGTGATGGTATGGGGGTTCCTCTACGCACTGCAGCCCGGATCATGGAATATGGAGTTAAGGATGGTCAGCCTGGTGGTTATTTGCAAATTGAGCAGATGCCAGAATTAGGTTTAGTATCTACCCATTCTTTAAATAGTATTATCCCTGACTCTGCCAATACTGCGGCAGCTTGGGCTTCGGGGACTAAAACCGTCAATAATGCGATGAACGCTTTCCCGGATAATACCCCCGGGAATCCCTTTGACAATCCCCGGGCGGAAACTCTACCTCAGTACATGAAGCGGAAATACAACTGGGGAATTGGGTTAGTTACCACTGCGTTCACCACCGACGCTACACCCGGAGCATTTGGTACTAATATTATCGCTCGCGCTCAAAACCCGGCGATCGCTCAAACTTATTTAGACTTCTTTAGTGACGATGGATACTCACTACCTGCGACTGGCTACCAGGGTTGGAAGGAACTAGCCCAACCTGTGGATGTGATTTTAGGACCCGGCGCACGGAACTATGTACCCCAATCACGGATTGCTGAATTTAAAGATACTGCATTCCGCCAGGATGGCAAAGACCTAACGGAAGTGGCTACAAATTTAGGTTACAGCATTGTCAAAGATGTTAACCAGTTAAATAGCGCCCCCAACAATCGCCCTATTTTAGGCCTATTTTTGGGAGATTTCCGTCAGGGTTCGGCTTTGGGAGCTTCTAATATTCCTTCGGAACTAGACCTGTTAATTGCTAGAGGTCGGGCGACAATTGAAGGACGGGGTGCTAATCAACTTGATCCCCCTATCCCCCCAGAATTTGCTAGTATACCTACTCTGGCACAAATGCACCAAAAGGCGATTGCCGTTTTGGATCAACTGCATCCCGAAGGCTGGATTTTACTTGTAGAATCTTCTCAAGTTGACAAATTAGCTCATCCTCTGGATACTGACCGCACATTATACGAAGTTTTGGCGCTGGATGAAGCTGTAGGTCGCGGTAGGGAATATGCTAGACGCTCAGGTAATACTCTGTTAGTGGTAACTTCTGACCACGCCCAAGGTCAAACCGTTGCTGGTACTGTGGATAGCGTTGCTATCCGCGAAGGTAGAGTAGACCTCAGAGATGCTATGCGTTCCTTTGGTAATGCTGGTTTTACTAACTATGTGGATGCTGATCGCAACGGTTTCCCTGATGATGCGACTCCCAGCAGCAAGTTAGCTATTGGTGTTTCCGCTCGTCCGGTGTTCCGCACTGACTTTTTGACCGATGACTTCAACCGCAATCCAGCTACCGGGGGAGATGGTACTCAGGTTAATCCTCTACGTGACCCCAATGGATTACTGCTGACTGCTGACTTGCAACGCATAACCACGGTTGCTAACCACACTGCTGATGATGTGGCGATCGCCTCAGAGGGACCTGGTAGCAGATTATTTAACGGTGTGATCGATAATATCGAAGTCTTCCAGCGCATGGGGGCGGCTATTTCTGGTGTTCGCGATCGCAATGACTTAGCTCAGTTGTTAACCGATGTGAGACCCACTCCCCCAATTCGCTCAATTCGTCCTGTACGTCCTGTGCGCCCTGTGCGTCCACTTCGTTAATTTCACTAAATTGTCAGGTATCAAATATGTTGAAACTCTTGCGGAATAAAGTTGGGAAATTGCGAGTCAAGCAAGTGCGACGATTTCTTGGTGGTTTGTTGGTGATGGTAACTGCAATGGCGGCGATCGCTATTCAGCCACCCGCTATGGGTTTGTGGAACGCACCCCAAGGGGATAGCGTCATTTACGGTAAACTCGCGGATACACATCTGTGGAACGGTATACCAGGTAAAGACTTGGTACACAACGCTAAAGTTAGCATCAATACCCTACCCCCCCAAACTACTCGCACTGATGAACAAGGTAATTTCTGGTTTAAGAATTTACCAGATGCTGAGTATATCCTCAAGGTACAGTTACCTTATGAGTCTAAGAAGGACTACATTTTTAGAACTCAGGTACATGGTAAGACTGGTACTTTCCTAGACGTAGCTATGGATGAGGCTCATAACCTCAAGGAAATTGATTACTAACTCCTGATCGTTAATTTATAAGTTGACATATTAGGGTGTATTACTCACAATACACCCCTATTTTATCTGGTCAACTAACTGCCACTCTATGGTGATCAGCCACTGGACTAACACACAAAATAGAAATATCAATGGTAAGAGTCTTGTGACGTCGGCATATCAAATTTTTAGAGATTATTAATTCCATCAATCAGCATGAATTATTATGGTTCTTGCATAGATTTTATGGTAATCGAGGATTGATAACAACAAAACCCTTACGGGGTAAGGGTTATAAACGATTATGCCCAATATTTTCAATGAAATGCCGACATAATAAGGCTTTCAATGATTTTGAACTGGGTTCTCCATAAAAAGTACCGAAGAACCATTATCATTCAGTATTAATTGCCTGAGTCAGAATTTTTTTTACGTAATTCATAATACAATTTAACTTATATTTAACCTTAAATACGCTAAAGTATAACCTTTTTTTTATTTAGATACTAAATAGTAATGATGGTAGTCATACACAAAATTCGTTCAATTTTGTGAACTTACCCTGTGGTACTAAAAGTAACTAATAGTGAAAATTAGCAAACTACAGACGTTAATGTGCATACATCGCAAGTAGATCAAAGTTGAAATAAGAGGAGTGCAAGTTGATGAAATTCCACAAACAAGTAGCGATCGCCCTAGTTACAGTTTCTGCTAGTGTATTTGGCTTTGGTTCTGTAGCCTCTGCTGGTGAAGGTGCTGCTGCTGGAGCTGTAGCAGCTACACTTGATGAAAATGGTTTAGTAATTGAAATGACTGCTGCTGGCGCTATTGGTAAAAACGATGCGGCTGCTTTAGCCACATCCAACTTTGGTGTGATTTCCGCAACTGCTTTAGGTAGCGCTGGCGTGATTGAAATCATCAGCGATAGTGGGAATTATTCCTTCAGTGAAGGTGATCAGTCTGAAAGCGAATTTTACAACAATGTTACTATGACAGGTGGTGTTGATTCTGCTTTAGAAACCGCCCAAGCTAACAGCATTGCTACCTTCACAGAACTACCCATTGGAACCATAGAAACTGGATTTTAAGTAATCTGGGATGGTAGCGCTTTTATTTAAAAAAATTGTTAGGGTGTCAAGAATTTAAAATTATCAATAGGGGCAGTTAAATTGATACCGTCATCCAATTCTTTTAGCCCTAACTTTTTTTAAGTTAGAAGAAAAATACAAACCATAAATCCCTATGATAATCTTTTAACCAGACTTGATAATTATTTCAGGACTGGTAATAAGTGTCTATGCTGATTCTGCACTACCAAAAATTAAACTTAACAATTGGTCTTCTCTTGAGTTCAGCAGTGATATTCCTGGCTCAAACAGCAGTTGCTGAGATATCTAAAAATACAAGCAATAGCCAATTAGAAGTTTTTGCCACTTCCGAGGTGGAACAGAAAATATTTAATAATCTGGAGGACATATCAGCATCTGGTATTATCCACCAGCTAAAGGTGACAAATTTAGCAGAAACTAGTTCTCAGGTTACCTTTTGTCCGTTCATTCATCCTGGACAAGCAGAATTTACCGCCGTCAGGGACTTACTAACAAGTAATTCTATAATTCATTCTTGTATACCTACTAAGACCACAGAATCTCATACCCTAGAATTAGTTTCACAACCTAGAGTTGATGAATTAGAAATTAAACAAAAATTAGCAATAGAAAAACCACATCCAGGGGATAATCAAGAATATATCATTGCTCCGAGGATTGCTGATGAGCGAAAAATCCATCGCCGCACAACTACCTTACCTATCAATGGTCTATTGATTGACCACTTAACCGAGAGACGATTAAATTTAGGTTACGACTTTAATAATACCCCCAATAATATTTTTAATATTAACGGAATTGTCAAGGTGAACGGAACAGTCAAGGAAAACTTAACAACAAATAATATCTTGACTGTAGACCAAATAGGAGAATATTTACAACTGCAAACCACCAGACAAACTAGAGAAGTTACTGTTAGCTTCAAACAACCACAAACTGTGTTGGGTACAAACCTGCAATTGAGTATGACAGGTTCATGTATCTTTCCGGGGACTAACCCCGATCAAATATGTACATATATTCCGGCTTTACAATCTGGGAATATTAACTCTGATAATCTACTACCATTTAGGATTTCCCAAACTGCAACACTGGGGGATGTAGTAGCAAGAACAACAGCAGAAGAAATCAGGAAACCGGAATTTCAACCAGGGTTAGAAAATGGTCAACAAATTGGTATAGATTTGTTAATACCCAACACCGGCGCATTCATTGGTAATAGTAATGGCGACCAAATGTCAGTCATTAGAAAAGAAGAAGTTGAAAATACTCCGGTCGCCAGTTATTCTATAATTAGGCAAATTGTGAGGATGAATGACCGGGAAGCTGTCATGGGTCGAACTGTACGCGGCTTTAGCTTCATTTTAAATGATGATAATACTTTGTTGAATACAGCTTTGCAATTGGGATATAGTGTATTACCTGATATTGTACCCAACATAGCTAGTTCAGAAACCAGATTTAACTCAAGTGGGAAAAACAATTTAGCTTCACCGGGGGATAATCATCACAAACCTTCTGGGAGGAGGACTGTTAACAGAAATTTGTTTTTAGCTGCTAATAACGTGAGAATTCCTGCTAATAGTTTAACTGCTTATCATGGCGGAATTGCTAGAGCCGAGAGTATTCCCCCAGGATTGACAAGTTTGTCACAAGTACCTGCTGCTAGTTTTAATAGTATTTGGGTAGGAGCGTCACCAACTATCCAACGTAGTTCTGGTGTTAGTACTCGTTTTGAAGATATTGGTAACCTGAAAATATTATCCTCTCAGGGTTTAGAAGGGGGGTCTGAGTCTAATATAGATTTTAGATCTACTATTAATAATCAAAGTTTTTCACCTCTGAATGTAGCGAATTTTTATGCTCAAGTTTATGTGACTGTTTTTAATCAAGAGGCGAATAGTGTCACATCTAGCAAATATACACAAGAAACAGTATATGTACCACATTTGAGTTTCAGTGGTAATATTACTCGGAGTCAGGATGTTTTGCGATATTATACAGGTGTGATCGGCGCAGAAGAAATTCAAGCTTACACTGGTGTGGATTATACGAAAAATACTGCGGACAGATGGCGTTTTTCTGGAGCCATAATTGGTTATCTTAATCCAGATGTTGATAATTACAGTCAAGTTACAGGTAGTATTGATAAAGTTATCCCCTGGAATCGAAATAGTAATTTAGTCATCTCCACAGGGGTTAATTATGCTTTTGACAGGGAAACTCGAGCCAATGACTTTGTAAATTCTATTAACCTGAGAGCTAGGGCTAATTTAGGTAATGTTTGGTTCGGTTTAACTAACTATTTTGGGGATGTTTTACCGGATGCAATTAAAAATACTTTGCTGGCAAGTGCTGGTATTCAATTTAGCCAGAATTTGTCATTATCAGCCTATTATAATCCCGTGAATGAAAATGCCGCTCGTGCTGTTTATGGTGCGGGAGCTAGATGGAGAATCGGTAGCAATGAGAATAGTCCTATATTTAACCTATCCTGGAGTAATAATGAGTACGACTTTGGCACAGATAACAATGGACAGGAATTGAAAATCAACGAGAATGTATTTACTCTGTTTCTCAGAGGTAATTTTTAAACCCTACATACCTTATAATGATGACTCATTCTTTGTTTTTCTAACTGGAGAAACCAATGGGTCGCGCTAAAAAGGTTGTTTTGGCATATTCTGGGGGGGTGGATACCTCTGTTTGTATTCCCTACCTGAAAAATGAGTGGGGTGTGGAGGAGGTGATTACCCTCGCAGCAGATTTAGGTCAGGGAGATGAATTAGAGCCAATCCGAGAAAAAGCGCTCAAATCCGGTGCTAGTGAGTCATTGGTGGCTGATGTGAAAGACAGTTTCGTTAAAGATTATGCCTTTGCGGCCATTCAAGCCAACGCCCTCTATGAAAATCGTTATCCTTTGGGGACTGCTCTGGCTCGCCCGTTAATTGCCAAAATATTAGTAGAAACTGCTCATAAATATGGTGCTGATGCGATCGCTCATGGTTGCACTGGTAAGGGTAATGATCAGGTGCGCTTTGATGTGTCTTGTGCTGCACTTGACCCCAAATTGAAGATCTTAGCACCAGCCAGAGAATGGGGAATGAGTCGGGAGCAAACCATCGCTTATGGTGAGGAATTTGGTATCCCCTCACCGGTGAAAAAGTCCTCCCCCTACAGCATTGATAAAAATTTACTTGGTCGTAGTATCGAAGCTGGCGTACTGGAAGATCCAGCGGCGGAACCACCAGCAGAAATTTATGAAATGACTAAGGCGATCGCCGACACGCCGAATGAACCCGAGTACATTGAAATTGGTTTTACCCGTGGTATTCCCACCAGCCTCAACGGTACACCTAAAAACCCAGTGGAGTTAATTGAACAACTCAATCAGGTAGTAGGAAATCACGGTATTGGCCGCATAGATATGATTGAAAACCGCCTAGTGGGGATTAAGTCCCGGGAAATCTACGAATCTCCGGCGATGCTGGTGTTAATTCAGGCACACCGTGATTTAGAAAGTCTGACTCTAACAGCAGATGTCAGCCACTACAAGCGAGGTATTGAAGAGACTTACACCCAAATTGTTTATAATGGTCTGTGGTACAGCCCCCTGAAAGGCGCACTAGATGCTTTTATTCAAAAAACACAGGAACGTGTTATGGGAACTGTGCGAGTCAAACTGTTTAAAGGTACCGCCACCATTGTCGGGCGTTGGAGTGACCATTCACTCTATAGCCCCGATTTAGCGACTTATGGTTCTGAAGACCAGTTTGACCACAAAGCAGCTGAAGGCTTTATTTACGTTTGGGGCTTACCCACTCGCATTTGGGCTTCTCAATCTTAATCTGAGGGTATGTGGGGACTGTAGTCCCCGTTTTACTTACTCACCGGCCGCGCCCTTGACCTGGCGGGATTCTAACCAGATGGGTATGACAATCAAGGTAACAAGGATTAGTAAGGCTGCGATCGCAAATTGACTCACCCAAGCAACTAGTTGTTCTAGGGAGACAACTCTACCAGCAAAGAAAGCTAAGGTTACCATGAGACTGGCCCAGGCGGTGGCTCCTGCTAAGTTGTACAAAAAGAATTTTCTGAAAGGCATTTCGGCTATACCAGCCAGTGGTGCGGCAAAAATCCGTAACAATGCGAAAAAACGCCCAAAAAATACGGCTTTAGTCGCATTTTCACTAAATTGATCTTTAATATTCAATAACCGCTCATCGGAAATCCGAAAGAGTTTACCTATTTTTACTAGAAAAGGCCAGCCGCCCCATTTACCAAGCCAATAGCCGCAAGCACCACCAATGACAGCACCTGCAACCGCATCACTAAGAACTAACCAATAGTTTAGTTCCTCACTACCGGAGAGAAACCCGCCCACTAGGGTTACGGTTTCACCAGGAAGAGGAATGCCCAAATTTTCTAGCAAAATTCCCCAAAAAATTGCCCAGTAACCGTACTGGTGAGCAAATTCCTGGATGTTTTCTAGTGAAATCAGATCAACAGACATCCCGCACCGCCGCCTTTACAATTTTTTACCTTTTATATATCTTGGCGCTTCTATGGC
The DNA here is from genome assembly GCF_029891665.1 of Anabaenopsis sp. FSS-46. Lineage (NCBI taxonomy): Bacteria > Bacillati > Cyanobacteriota > Cyanophyceae > Nostocales > Nodulariaceae > Anabaenopsis > Anabaenopsis sp. FSS-46. Next base: position 60,073 of record NZ_JANQDG010000016.1, read on the forward strand.
TGAGGTGTCAATCAAGCTGCTTCCACAATTGAAATTTCCAGATTGCCACTTGTCAAGGAGATTTTTGGATGCAGATTTACACGTCTCTTCAAACCTTGACTCCATCCCAAAGCATTAAATGTATATTTATGCAACTTTATTTAGCGGTTTTTATTAAATATTTATCAATGGTATGGTAAGATATAAAGATATGGTAAAAGATACCCTTGATACCGAAATTAGTAGACAATCATGCGTATACTTATGGGAGTAATAATAAATTATACGACATTTTAAAGATAAAACAGTGATTTTGTCGTTGAAAACGAATCAGTATTGATGTCAAATTTCTGTTCTGTCACGTGTTCCAACTAGTTTGTTAAATTCATGATTATCTCACAAGATCAAGTAGTTTTATTTAAGCCCCACGGCAGTATAGACTTGCAAGGTGGAATGGCTTTTAGCAAACAGATGCTTGAAGTGGTACCCCGGCCTCATCAACTCTGGGTTCTTGATATGTCAGAAGTAGATTTTATGGACAGTTCAGGATTAGTCCCCCTCATCAATGGACTAACTTCTGCGCGTGAAAATAATTGTCGTCTAGTTTTGTGTAACGTACAAGCTCCGGTGAGATTAATTTTGGAGCTAACACAGCTGGACTCAGTATTTGAAATTTTTGATACTTATGAGGATATTTTCACTCACAGCCATGATAAAAATCTAGTGGTGGCTTGATATATTCACCTATGGTCAGATTGTAACGTTGAAATTCCCCGAATTAAAAACTCGGGGATTCTTGTTTTCAAGGGATCAGCTACGCAAGTGTGACATTGCCTTGTTAGACAGCAACAGCTTCTGTCTGTTCTGCTTCTGCTTCTGCTGGTGCTGTTTCCTTTGGTAGTTCCTGCTTAATGGTCAAGTAACGAATTACTTCTTCACTCAAACGCATAGCACGTTCCATAACAGCGATCGCATTTCCGGGGCCTGTGTAGTTCATTTGAACATAAATGCCATCCCGATGCTTTTTAATTTCATAAGCTAGGCGACGTTTACCACGGTTTTGAATTTCAATGTTTTCAGCACCTTGTTCAGTCAGCAAGTTTTGGTATTTAGCAATTGCTTGCTCTACCTGTTCATCTCCTAGGTCTGGACGGAGAATGTAAATTGTTTCGTAAACTATAGACATGATTTTCAGTCACCTTATGGACAAAGGGCTGCTGATGTGATTTGATACAAAAATATCACCAAGGATACTAATAATTATCAACATCTCAGCAACAAGGAATTATAATCTTATCAGTTTTTCATCAAAATTATGAGCCAAATGCGCCAATTTTTAGATTTTAGATTTTAGATTTTAGATCCAATCTAAAATCTAAAGCAGCTGGTAATCGCAAACAAAAGGATATTCATCAAGTTTATGGCGCAGCGCTATGTGCGAGTTCAAAATCTAGAAGGCAAGATTTACTATGGATTGCTACAACTATCCCTGAGCGTGCAGGTGTTAGATGCTCCTCCCTGGTTAGAAGGACAACCCACAGATTTAATTCTCAAACCGGAAAATTATCAAATTCTCACCCCCTGTGCGCCCTCAAAAGTAGTGGCGGTAGGCAAGAATTATGCAGACCATGCTCAGGAAATGGGATCTACAGTCCCCAAAGAACCATTAATATTTCTCAAGCCATCAACGTCTATTATTCCTACGGAAACACAGATTAAGTATCCTCCCCAGTCCCAGCGGGTGGACTACGAGGGTGAGCTAGCACTAGTAATTGGCGATCGCACTTGTGACTGCACACCAGAAGAAGCCCAAACTAAAATTTGGGGCTATACGATCGCTAACGATGTCACGGCACGGGATTTACAACAACAGGATGGCCAATGGACTCGCGCCAAGGGTTTTGATACCTTCTGTCCCCTAGGTCCTTGGATTGTGCGCGAAGTAAATCCCGGTGCGAGGTTACAGACTTTCTTGAATGACGATCGCACTCCTGTGCAATCTGCTTGTATTGATGAGATGGTATTTCCCCCTGATGTCCTAGTTTCCTACATTAGTCAGGTGATGACACTACTACCAGGGGATGTAGTGCTCACCGGTACGCCATTTGGCGTAGGACAATTACACATCGGCGATCGCATTCGGGTAGAAATTGAAGGCATTGGTCGCCTAGAGAACACAGTCACCAAACGTTAACACTTACCGTATTTGCATATGCACTGCATCGGAAATGGCGGGAATTTCTGCATAACGCCCCAACAAGGATTGGGCTACAGAATATACAAATGCTGCTAATATGCCGATAAAGATGGTGTTTGTGAGGGTTTCTGTGGCCAATCCAGCACCAGGAACCAAACCCACAACTTCTAGTAGGATGGAACACAAAAATAAAACAATGCTCAGAAGAATTGCTTGCATAGTATTGAAACGAATAAAGTGATTTATTTTTTCGTTTCTGATTACCAGGGCAAACAAAGCCAAGAAAATAATTAGACTAGCAAAGGGAATACTGCCATAAATTGCTACTATGGGACTCAAAGGGATAAACAGCAATTTTAGTACAGGAAACTGTCCAAACAAAAAGCTACCAAAGCTGAGACTTTCAACCAGGGGGAGTAAATAAGGTAAACAAGCAAAAATCCGGTCAGGAACCGTTGTAGACCCGCGCCAAGTCATTGTGGGTTCTCCTATGGCTAAATTTCAAGAGTTACTTGAGCCTAGGATAACGCAGTTATGTAGTCTAGCGGCAAAATCCGATTATTCAATATCGGCAATTCGGAAACCCATCATACATTCATATTGCTGTGCTTGCTGGGATGCCAGTTTGTGAATAGCTTGAGCACATCGCAGTTGACCCCCGTACCAACGGGGTTGACCGCTACCGTCAGCCAGTAAACAAGATTGGCAAACTTTCCCAGGAGCAAGGATTTGATTATCCATTAAAATGACTAACATCGCATCCGATTCCAAAATGCTAACAATGGCTCACCTCATAAAAAATCGCGATCGCACTCAAAAATCCGGTGAACTTTAACTTATTGTATGTATAACGACCTAAAAAACCAAAGTATGTAACGAAAGGTAAAATAACCTATTCCCCATCAAGGGTAAAATTTGAGATTCAAGAGCTATGGGTTTTACCCCCAATGTACCAGGGTAAACACGCCCTCATCCCTCCTCCACAGGAACTAGAAACAGATTGTTTAGCAAATTTCTACCAAGGATAACTTTAAGTGACTAAAACCAATTCCGAAATTTTGGCTAACTCCGATCCCGCCATCGCTGAGTTAATTAACCAAGAGCTACAGCGTCAACGCCAGCACCTAGAATTAATTGCTAGTGAAAACTTTACCTCAGCTGCGGTACTAGCGGCTCAAGGTTCAGTATTGACTAATAAATATGCCGAAGGTTTACCAAGTAAACGTTATTATGGCGGTTGTCAATTTGTTGATCAAATCGAACAAATAGCCATCGACCGAGCTAAACAGCTATTTGGTGCGGCTCATGCTAATGTCCAACCCCACTCCGGCGCTCAGGCAAATTTTGCAGTTTTCTTGACATTGTTGCAACCAGGTGATAAGATAATGGGTATGGATTTGTCCCATGGTGGACATCTGACCCACGGTTCACCGGTAAATGTTTCCGGAAAGTGGTTCCAAGTTTGCCACTATGGTGTTAGTCAAGAAACAGAACAGCTAGACTACGAACAAATCCGCGAGCAGGCGCTAAGGGAGCGCCCTAAGCTCATAATATGCGGATATTCGGCTTATCCCCGGGTGATTGACTTTGAAAAGTTCCGCAGCATTGCCGATGAAGTAGGAGCTTACTTACTAGCAGATATTGCCCATATTGCGGGTTTAGTGGCTAGCGGTCTGCACCCAAACCCGATTCCCTTCTGTGATGTAGTGACAACCACGACCCATAAAACTCTCCGCGGTCCCCGTGGTGGTTTGATTTTGACCCGCGATGCTGAGTTGGGTAAGAAGCTAGATAAGTCAGTTTTTCCAGGTAGCCAAGGCGGACCACTAGAACACGTCATCGCCGGTAAGGCAGTGGCTTTTGGCGAAGCACTAAAACCCGATTTTCAACAGTATTCGGCTCAAGTAATTGATAATGCCCGGGCTTTGGCTAGTCAACTGCAAACCCGTGGGTTAAAGCTGGTGTCTAATGGGACAGATAACCATTTAATGTTAGTAGATTTACAGAATATTGGACTCACAGGTAAACAAGCTGATCAACTGGTGAGTGAGGTAAATATTACCGCCAATAAGAATACAGTTCCCTTTGACCCACAATCACCATTTGTTACTAGTGGTCTAAGATTGGGTTCCCCAGCTATGACTACACGGGGTATGGGGATCGCAGAATTTACTGAGATTGGTAACATTATCGCTGATAGGCTACTTTCCCCAGATTCTCAAACGGTAACACAAGATTGTCGCCAACGGGTAGCGGCATTGTGCGATCGCTTCCCCTTGTACCCACATCTGCACATTCCCGTACCAGCCTTAGCTTAGTTAAATTCGCGCAAAGGTAGAAGTTTTATCGGTTGAGAAAACCGCCAAAAACAGAGGGGATAAAAAATCAAACCTTTAACTCCTGATACCTTTGCGCCTTTGGGACTTGACCTAAAAAAACCTCTCCTTAACCCCATTCACCTCCATGAGTGCAGAAATTATTTGTGTTGGTACAGAACTACTCCTAGGGGACATCCTGAATAGTAACTCCCAATATATAGCCCAACAACTAGCCCAACTAGGAATACCCCACTACTATCAAACAGTAGTAGGCGACAACCCAGAACGACTAAAACAAGTCATAGAAATTGCCATATCAAGGGCGCAAATTCTGATTTTCACCGGTGGTTTAGGTCCCACACCCGACGACCTCACCTGTGAAACCATCGCCGATTTTTTTGGCGTTCCTTTGATAGAACGTCCAGAAATCATTGCAGACATTACCGATAAATTCGCCCAACGAGGTCGGGTCATGAGCCCCACCAACCGCAAACAAGCATTAATTCCCCAAGGTGCAGAAATTTTACCTAATCCCAGTGGGACAGCCCCAGGGATTATTTGGCAACCCAGACCTAATGTAACCATTTTTACCTTTCCTGGTGTTCCCTCAGAAATGCATCAGATGTGGTCAGAAACAGCAGTACCTTTTCTCAAAAATCAAGGTTGGGGAAAAGAAATTATTTACAGCCGCAGTTTAAAGTTCTGGGGTATTGGTGAATCAGCTCTAGCAGAAAAAGTTGCCCCGTATTTTAACTTACCTAACCCCACCGTCGCCCCTTACGCCGGTAAAGGCGAAGTCAGATTACGCATTTCCGCCAAAGCCCCCACAGAACAAGCCGCAGAGGCTTTAATTACCCCTGTGGAAAAACAGCTAAAAGACATTGCTGGGTTAGATTACTACGGTAGTGGTAATGATACTTTAGCCGCTGTTGTTGGTAAATTATTACGTATTAAAACTGAGACTATTTCCGTAGCCGAATCCTGTACAGGTGGAGGACTGGGACAAATGTTAACGGATATTTCCGGTAGTTCTGATTACTTTTGGGGTGGGGTAATTGCTTATGATAACTCCGCCAAGGTGAAGTTACTAGGAGTGAACCCAGAGGATTTAGATAAATTTGGCGCTGTCAGTGCTACTGTTGCTGAACAAATGGCTATGGGGGTGAAAAACCGCCTGTCAACTACCTGGGGATTAAGTATTACTGGTATTGCTGGCCCCACTGGAGGAACTGATACTAAGCCCGTGGGTTTAGTTTACATCGGTTTAGCCGGACCGCAGGATGAAGTGACTAGTTTTGAGTATCGCTTTGGAGCGATGCGGGGACGTGCTTTAATTCGTCATGTCAGTGCTAATACAGCTTTGGATTTGCTGCGGCGCTTAATAGTTAGGATTTAATTCATTACTCAGAGGATGTTTGTCAACTAAAACTTAAATTTTAAATTTAAAATTTAAGGTTGCGTTATAGCAACTGGATCCCCACAAGAGTTTTAACACTCTTATTTCCACCAGATTTCATTTAATTGGCCTAGAGAATTAAGCTAGAAGGGGGTTTTTCACCCCTTTGGAACTTTTAATCGGTTTCGATGAAGTCTATAGTTTCCACAAAATCCAAAATACTCTCCTTAATCTCCTCGGCTGCTTCTTTAATAGAACTGGGTTTTTCACCCCTATCAAAGCTTTCCTGACTGCTAACTATATATAAATAGTTAGAATGCATAAATGCTAAAAGCCCTCGGTATGCGTCTAGTCTGGTAGTATTACCGTTATTTTGTGCTTGGGAAATTGTTGACCCCTGGGGCATATCAATTAACGCAAAGAAAGAACCTTCAATAGCGTTTTTTAAATACTCAGTATATATGACTTCCGCCTTGGGCAGATTAGTAAAAATTACTTCTGGAACATACTTGTTGAGCAAAATTGACTGCAAATATTCTTCCTGCCCAATAGATTCTACCTGTTCTAGTTCTTCTGAGGATATGGGGTAATGATCAATTCTCAGCATAGTACCGAAACTATCAAAAAAGCCCACTACCCCGTCTTCACTTTTTACCTGACCTCCCTGCTGTGGGTCAACAGGAATGGGAACTGAAAAATTACCAGAGGGCGATTCATATACATCTTCGCCATAATCTCTGTCTATGATTATGTCGTTTTCATCTTCTAGGTAAAGTGCTTCTTCTCCTTCTTGATAGGCAGCAATTACTTCTTGTATAATTTCATGGGCTTCTTCATCTTCCAAGTCTAAGGCTTTCTGTAATTGCTTGAGATACGGCTGTTTGTCTTTGGGGATAATTAAATCGTCTTCATCTATAATCACCATTACCCCCACAGCAAAAGCATCTAGCACTAGTTCCAGGGTAAGGCTTTTACTCGCAACATTAAATAGGCTTCCCAGTCCCTCACTTGCGGCAATGTCTATCAGTCTATGAACTATTTGGGCAATTCCATCTTCTGAGTATTCCTCAAAAACTTCAAGGTCCCACAGGATACTCGCTAAAACTTCTGCATCCGCTTCCTCTATGGAATAATGAGCAATTTCTGTCACCACTGCCATCGCTGCTACTGCTTCTTCTGGAGTCAGTGATTCTTTGGTGGTCTTTGTAGAATTAAAAATCTGATCATATTTAGTCATAATTACTACCTCCTATTTCTTAAGTAGTACGAGCATATTAAAAGTCACAATGGTCACTTTCGTAATTTAGCTAACCTCTTGTACCAAGGATTCGCTATTGTTTAGTTAACTGGATATCTCATGAGTAACAAAGAGTGCCAATTAAGCCTACCATCTTTGTCAAACTCCTGATTGACCTGACCCTAAATTTCAGTCATACTAATATCCACAGCATATATAGTAATATTGCTGTTTTGTTTAACCCTGGGATTCTTAAATATTTTATCCTTAATATTTACTCTACAATTACTCTACAATTCAATTACCATAGCAGTAATTATCTCTTGCTGGAATGATCTGGTAAATTAATTTCATCTATGGTAAGAATTTTTAACCAGCTAGCAATAGATTTCTATACCATGAGCAAGATGTTACCTCTAAATTGTTTTTAATCATACACGAAAATTACGGATATATACGTAAAGTCCGCTTTAGTTTCTGGGTGGGTACACCCGTGCCTCAATATCTTCGAGAGTTTTTAATAATAAACGCTTCGCTTGTAATTGCCATCCCCACTTTTGGATTCGGAAAGCCGCTACACTCCCCAGCACACCTGCTAATAAAAGCACCGGTTGATTGACGGAAATTCCGAATAACAAACCTAACCCTGCAATGCCCCAAAATGGTAAGGCTACTGCTTGCCTTTGTTCTTCCACCAGATTAGTAATAATATTAGGTTTCATGGTAGCTAATAGTTCAGCTTTAACTTGCCTCTGTTCCACCATCGATACAGACAAACCGATTTTACGGCGCATTTTTTCAATTTTGCGGGCATCAGTACTGTATTGAGTTAGTTCATCTTCAGCCATTTGTAGTAGTCTTTCTAGTTGTGCCATTGTATGATCAATCTGGGACTGTGCTCTGGTTATGATCTCGAAAATTTAATTTTCTAACTATATTGTTGCATCTAATAGCACAATCTCAAGTATTAAGGATAAAATTAGACATGGGAAAAATATTTTAAGAATCACTGACAACCAAAGCGTCTACTTGAGAGGTAATACAGATGGTTACAGTATCTCAGAATACAGGTTTTCAATCTGATAAAGCGCGATCGCTCATTCTCTGGTTTGATGAAATTGGTATTAGTGATATACCCCTAGTAGGTGGGAAAAATGCCTCACTGGGAGAAATGATTCAACAACTGACACATCAAGGGGTAAACGTCCCCACGGGATTTGCTACCACCGCCTACGCTTATCGCTATTTCATCGCCTCAGCAGGGTTAGAAGCCAAATTACGTCAACTGTTTGCTGACTTGGATGTTGAAGATGTCACAAATTTAAAAGCACGAGGCAAAAAAGCCCGATTGCTAGTCATGGAAACACCGTTTCCTCAAGACTTACGGGATGCGATCGCCACCGCATATCTAAAATTATCTAAGAAATATCACCAAGACACAGATGTAGCAGTCCGTTCTAGCGCCACCGCCGAAGACCTTCCCGACGCTAGTTTTGCCGGACAGCAAGAAAGCTACTTAAATGTTGTCGGTGTAGAGGGAGTCCTAGCAGCTTGTCATCGTTGCTTTGCATCCCTATTTACAGATCGCGCCATTTCCTATCGCCACACCAAGGGATTTGACCACTTTAGCATTGCCCTCACCGTCGGCGTTCAAAAAATGGTCCGTTCCGACCTAGCCACATCCGGGGTCATGTTCTCCATTGACACCGAAACCGGGTTTAAAGATGCAGCACTAATTAACGCCGCCTACGGTTTAGGAGAGAACGTAGTTCAAGGAACCGTCAACCCCGATGAATACTACGTATTTAAACCGACATTAAAAGCAGGTTTTCGCCCCATCATCGATAAGAAATTGGGCAGCAAAGAGCTAAAAATGATTTATGATGATGGCTCAAAACATACAAAAAATGTCCCAGTCCCGGAAACAGAACAAGGTAAATTTGCCCTCAGTGATAGCGAAATTCTCCAACTGGCACATTGGGCTTGTTTAATAGAAGACCACTATACCCAAGCCAACGGTAATTACTCCCCCATGGATATTGAATGGGCTAAAGATGGGATTACTAATCAATTATTCATTGTCCAAGCCCGTCCCGAAACAGTCCAATCACAGAAAACAGGAAACCTATTACGCAGCTATCACTTGGTTAAAACCCATAAGGAAGCCAACCCCCCCCAACCCCTAGTGACTGGTCGCGCCATTGGCGAAGCCATTGCTCAAGGTAAAGTTAAGCTAATTTTAAATGTCAATAAGATTGAACAGTTTGAACCAGGAGACATATTAGTAACACAGAGAACAGACCCAGACTGGGAACCAATTATGAAACGCGCCGGGGCGATTATTACTAATGCTGGTGGGCGCACCTGTCATGCGGCCATTATTGCGCGAGAATTGGGAGTACCCGCAATTGTGGGATGTGGCAATGCTACAGCCATATTAAAAACCGGTCAAGAAGTCACCATTTCTTGCGCCGAGGGTGATGAAGGTAGAGTTTATCATGGCTTGTTACCCTTTGAAATTAAAGAAGTTGCTTTAGAAAACTTACCCCGCACCCGTACCCAAATTTTAATGAATGTGGGTAACCCCCAAGAAGCATTAAGTTTATCTGCAATTCCCAACGACGGAGTTGGTTTAGCACGCACAGAATTTATTATTGCTAACCACATCCAAGTTCATCCTATGGCCTTGATTCACTATGAAAAGCTAGAGGATGAAGTCAAAACCAAAATTGATCAAATTACCGCCCTTTACGAAGACAAACCCCAATATTTTGTCGATAAATTAGCCCAGGGTATAAGCAGAATTGCGGCGGCTTTTTATCCTAAGCCGGTAATTGTGAGAATGTCAGATTTCAAGACCAATGAATATGCTAATCTCTTAGGCGGTCAGCAGTTTGAACCCAAGGAAGAAAACCCCATGCTGGGTTGGCGCGGAGCATCACGTTACTATGACCCGGGTTACAGAGAAGGTTTTGCTCTGGAGTGTCAAGCCATCAAGGGAGTACGAGATGATATGGGTTTGACTAATGTCATCCCCATGATTCCCTTCTGTCGCACTCCCGATGAGGGGCGTTTAGTGTTGGCGGAAATGGCAAAAAATCATCTCAAACAAGGTGTTAATGGCTTACAGGTTTATGTTATGTGTGAGTTACCTAGTAATGTGATTATGGCTGAGGAGTTTGCACAAGTTTTTGATGGCTTTTCTATCGGTTCCAATGACTTAACCCAGCTAACCCTAGGATTAGATAGAGATTCGGCATTAGTAGCACATTTGTTTGATGAACGCACCCCAGCAGTTAAGCAAATGGTCAAAATGGCTATACAATCCGCTAAAAAGCAGCAGCGTAAAATCGGCATTTGTGGACAAGCACCCAGCGATTACCCAGAATTTGCGCGGTTTTTAGTGGAAGAAGGAATTGATTCTATTAGTCTTAATCCCGATTCGGTTTTAAAAACACTATTGGAGATCGCTAAGGTAGAGGAAAATATCTAAAATCGGCATTTAACCAAATAAGTTTGCTTAAAAACGTGGTAAATGTAATTTCAGGTAGATAACCACGTTAACAATTACTACAATAAATTTATGCCCACTGAAGATAAATGCTGTACCATTGTCCCCTACTTCCAAGTTAATAGTGGGAAGCTAGACGCTTTCAAGGATTTGTGTGAGCAGTTTGTCAAAAAAACTAGTGAGGAATCTAGGTGTCTCTATTATGGATTTAGTTTTGATCAAGACCAAGTTCACTGTCGTGAAGGGTATGAAGATGCAGAGGGACTGCTAACTCATCTTGATAATGTTGGTTACTTACTCGAAGAAGCCCTGAAAATTGCCGAGCTGACTCGTTTGGAAATTCACGGACCAGAAGCAGAACTAAGTAAACTCAGGGAACCCTTAGCCGACTTGAAGCCCCAGTTTTTTACTCTTGAGTATGGTTTTAGACGTTGACAAAGCCCCAAGGCTAATTAATGGGCCTTGTTGACGGAAATATCAACACTAAGCAGGGCAATATGGTTATTGTCCTGTTATACTAAACCCTAGCTAAGTCGGTGGCAAATGTTTCCGCGATGAATTTAGTGATGTTGTCAAACATCACTAAATTCTATCATGGCTGGTATTCTTGCTGTAATTTTTGTACTACTTCTACAGATAATCCGGTAACTCGCGCGATCGCTTCTATTGTCATCCCTTCCCCTAGCAAGTTGAGGGCTATTTCCTGTTTCCCTTCCTGTATACCCTGTTGCATACCCTGTTGTATACCTTGTTGTATACCCTCTTGTTTCCCTTCAGTTCTAATCAACTGATAAATCACTGATTCGCGCATAATATCCTGCCGTAATAAGCGTTGAATCACTTCTTGCTTCAATACTAACCCAGCTAAAACTGCTGTGGATGCTGTCAGATTACTTTGCATTCTCTTGTCAGCTACTTTGTTGATTTCATCAGCCACCCTTTGTAATGTTGTCGCTTGATTATTAGTATTACTTAGCACTGCAAATGGTAGTAATCCTGCACTCCCTAAAAATACTGCTGTTGGTTGTTCCCACAGCCGAATTACCCTAAATTCATGTTGTAAGCTGTCAATTTCAAATCTGTCTTTATATACCTCTGGTGATTTAGTCTGTGTTAAATAAATCACTACTTGCTGCATACTTTTTTGGGGAAAGCGGCGATACACTCGCAGGCGATAATCCGCCATCCGGAAGGGAATGGACGCATCTGGCTGGGTTTGGAATTCTAGATGTAGAATTACCTCCTCTGATTGCAGTAAAATCAGAGCATCGGCACGGATAGGCTCACTAGATAGTTCTTTAGGACTTAACTGGGTTAAGTCTACAGGTTTTCCCAATAGCCATGTTGCTAAGTCGGTGGCAAATGTTTCCGCGATGAATTTACAGATGTTGTCAAACATCACCAAATTCTATCATGGCTGGTATTCTTGCTGTAATTTTTGTACTACTTCTACAGATAATCCCGTAACTCGCGCGATCGCTTCTATTGTCATCCCTTCCCCTAGCTTAAGGGCTATTTCCTGTTTACCTTCCTGGATACCCAGATCGCTCAAGAATTGCGTGTACCACTGAACTTTGAAATCTCCAGACTACAATCTAAATGGGTATCTGTGTTTAATTTCCGTGTTTTGCGGTTTTCACTTTGGCGAATTGTCATACAGAATTACTATTAGATGTTCTTAAACTTGGCAATGAGTACAATAACCCCACCAAAACGATTAGACCCTCAATTGTGGCAAAAATTTCTCAAGCTAGCCAAACCCTACTGGTTTTCGGAAAAAAAATGGCAAGCTAGGGGATTACTAGGACTGTTGCTAGTCTTGGCACTAGCTGTTAATGGTATTAATGTCAGTATTAGCTTTATTTTCCGGAATGTTGATACTGCTTTGGCGACTTTTCCCCAAACGCAAGATACATCAACTTTTTGGCGATTTATTACCATTTATGCGGGGCTATTAGTCGTTGGTACTCCCATTGTTGTCATGTTTGGCTATCTGCAAGACAAGTTGGGTTTACAATGGCGGGAGTGGTTGACAAACCATTTTATTGATAAATACTTCCAAAATCGTGCTTATTACCAAATTAATTTTAATCAGAAAATTGATAACCCAGACCAGCGGATTGCTGAGGATATTAGAGCATTTACCCGGACTAGTTTATCTTTTTCATTACTGATTCTGACATCAGTTATTACTTTAATCTCTTTTACTGGGGTTTTATTATCTATTTCTGTTTCCCTATCGGTGGCTCTGGTCGTGTATGCTATCTTTGGGACTGTGGTAACCGCTTGGCTGGGTCAAAGGTTAATCGGCATTAATTTTAATCAACTCAAACGCGAGGCTGATTTTCGTTATGGTTTGGTTCATGTGCGGGATAACGCCGAATCCATCGCTTTTTACCAAGGTGAAACAGAAGAAATACTACAGCTTAAACAGCGTTTTTTACAGGCTATTCGTAACTTTGAGTTGTTGATCAATTGGCAACGGAATTTAGGCTTTTTTACTACCAGCTATAATTATTTTGTTTCAGCCCTTCCTTATTTGGTGATTGCACCAATTTACTTTGCGGGTGATACTGAATTTGGGACATTTACCCAAGCTGCGATCGCCTTTAGTCAGATTTTCCGGGCTTTATCTGTGGTGGTGAGTCAGTTTGAAAATTTAACAGCTTTTGCAGCGGGGATTGAACGGATGGGGGACTTAGCCGCAGTCCTGGAAACCACAAACCAAACCCCATCAGGAATGACGACTATTGATATCACAGAAGATTCTCACCTAGCGTTGCGTCGTGTGACCCTGTTGACCCCCAACTATGAACGCACTTTAGTTCGGGATTTACCATTCAGCTTACAACCGGGTGAGGGTCTGGTAATTGTGGGTCATAGTGGTAGTGGTAAGAGTTCCTTATTAAGGGCGATCGCCGGATTATGGAATGCGGGGACTGGTCAGATTATCCGTCCTGCTTTATCGGAGATCATGTTTTTACCCCAACGTCCTTATATGGTTCTAGGTTCGTTGCGCAGTCAGTTACTTTACCCCAACCCTGACAATGATATCAGCGAAAGTAAAATGCGCCATGTCTTAGAAGAGGTGAACTTAGCAGAGTTACCAGAAAGATTTGGAGGCTTTGAAATTGAGTTAGATTGGGCTAATGTTCTCTCCTTAGGTGAACAACAGCGCCTAGCCTTTGCGCGACTCCTACTAAGTAGACCTAGCTATGTCATCCTAGATGAAGCTACAAGTGCGCTGGATTTAGCTAATGAGAAGAAGCTGTATGAACAACTTAAAGCCAAGGAAACCACATTAATTAGTGTGGGACACCGCCCCAGTTTGTTACAATATCATGAGTATGTATTAGAACTCGATGGCAGCTCTAATTGGCGGTTTTTACCCATATCCGAATATACTCTTGATTTCAATGCTTTTAGTTAATTCTTAACCACTCCTGATGCACATTCACCTCAGACAAAATTAAAAATGTCTCAGGTGTTTTGATTGCGAAAAAACCCTGTTCAACAGCATTTGTGCTGTTGAACTATGGGTTAGATAGGAGTAAATCAACAAGGACTTATGATTCTACGTGTCCCTTTTGCGAGAAGAAGGGATTGGTGGAGATCACTACAGAGAATCTAGCAGCAATCTTCAAGTCATAGAGCAGAATTAACAGAAGTATCGGAATTACTACCGCAGTTAATGCTCTTGAAGTGTAGTAAAGCCTGGACTATAAAGCCCACAAGTCTTTTACAATCAATACTTTAACAAATAAAATCCCATTCATGTGGCCAAATTGGCGTTTTTTTTATCGTTACCGGATTAATCTGCTATATAAAACCTAGACAAAGCTAGACTTTACTTTCTACTTCAACGGGAGCATGGGAGCGGTTATCCCTGGTGTAGACTTGCACGCCTTAGCCAGACGCGATATTTCTCAAGTTAAGATTTACAAGAAAGACCACCGCTATCATTGCTTGGTTTTCGCGTTG